>JAACEL010000566.1 GCA_011682535.1 Nitrospiraceae bacterium
AGCCCGACGACCCACTCACCGAACGCAGCATGTTCGCTCCGCTCAAGGATCCCGGCGTGGCCGTGTCCACCGACACGATTCTGATGGGCAACGGCAAGCCGTCGCACCTGTTCCACGGTTGCTACCCCAAGTTCATCGGCCGGTTCGTGCGCGACATGAGCCTGCTCTCGTTGGAGACCGCCGTGCGCAAGATTACTGGCCTGCCCGCCGAACACTTCCAGTTGAACAAGCGCGGCCGGATCGCCAAGGGGTACCACGCGGACTTGCTTGTTTTCGACTTCGACCGTATTGCCGCGCGCGGCAGCTTCCTCGAACCCGACAAAGAGCCTGAGGGTATCGAGCACGTGTTCATCAACGGCGCGCATGTCGTCAATCAGGGAACGTTCCGCCCTGAGCCGAGGCCCGGCGGTGTGTTGCGCGGTGGGGGATAGGCCCCAACGGCAGGCGGCCTGTCTTAGGGCTCGCGCAGTTCGATGTTGCGCTTTTCCGGGTCGCGTTGCTGGCGGTAGAGAATGGCCACGTGACCGATGATGCCCGCGAGCTGGCTCTGGGTCTGCTCGGCGAGTTGGGCCGTCAACTCCTTCTTCTGATCCTTGCAGCCCACGTACTTCACCTTGACCAGTTCGTGGGCTTCGAGGGCCACGTCGACGGACACCTTTAACGATTCAGTAAGGCCGCTCTTGCCGATGTAGCAGACGGGTTTGAGGTGGTGGGCCAGCGACCGCAACTGCTTGCGTTGGGCACTCGTCAATTCTTCCATCGGTATACTCCTGGAACGGGACGTTCATTGCGCCCGCGAGCGCCGGGTATTGTATCATGGCGAGACACAGACTCGCACGGACTGACAAAATTGACGCAGGCCCCAGGACTGGACGCGTGCGGACGCACACGGGTTGCCGCGTGGGGCGTTGTAGCGCTATTCGCCCATGACCTTAACCAAGACGCGTTTGCGCCGGCGGCCGTCGAATTCGGCGTAGTAGATCTGCTGCCACGGCCCCAGGTCGAGCCGGCCGTTGGTAATGGGCACGATCACCTCGTGATGGATCAGCAGGCTCTTGAGATGCGCGTCGCCGTTGGTCTCGCCCGTGCGGTGATGGGCGTAGTCGATGTTGAATGGCGCCAGTTGCTCCAGCCATTCGTCGATGTCGCCGATGAGGCCTGATTCGGCGTCGTTCACGTAGACGCCCGCCGTGATGTGCATCGCGCTCACCAGCACCATGCCTTCCTGGATTCCGCTGCGATCGACAATGTCGGCGACGGTGTCGGTGACGTTGACATACTCGCGCTTCTTCTTCGTGTCGAACCAGAGATACTCCGTAGCGAACTTCATCCTTCCTCCTGTCGATTTTGCCGCCGAATTGTCCAAAATTTACTCTGACTAGAGATCTCTAACGCATCGGAAACCGACGTGCAGGTGGCCCGTCGTCTCGGGTGGGAGATAGTAGCGGTGGGTGGTGCGCGTCATGGCGACGTCGTTGAAACTCGCGCCGCCGCGGATGACCTTGTACAACTCGCCGTACTGGTCGCTGGGCGCCAGGTTTCCGGGATAGGGCTGATACCAGTCCGCAGTCCATTCCCAGGCGCCGCCGGCCATGTCCACGCATCCATACGGGCTCTCCGGACGCGCCGGAGCCGCTCCGCGGGGGTCGGATTCGTCCCAGTTGGTGAACGACGGGTCATGCGATTCGCCCCAGGGGAAGGTGCGTCCATCTGTCCCACGCGCGGCCTTTTCCCATTCGCGTTCGGTCGGCAGGCGTTTGCCCACGCGCTCGGCGTATTCCGCCGCCTGGAACCAAGTCACGATGGCCGCGCAGTTCTCGCGGCCAGCCTTGAATGTGAACTCAGGGAATTCCGCCTGGAACTCCGCGTTGCTTACCTCGTACTTGTCGATGAAAAACGGCCCCGCATTGGCCTTGTGCTGAGGGGTTTCATCCGGGTCGCCCACGGTGCTTCCCATCGTGAACACCCCCTCCGGCACATACACCATGCCTTCCGGCGCAGTGGGAGCCTCAACGGTTGCCCCGCTCTCAAGGGTGTCGACTCCCGGATTGGCCCGCATGATCACGCCGCGTTCGGAACGGGGCATGCGGCGGAAGAGTAGCGCTTCGCCGAGTTTGAGTCCGATCCACGTGGCGTAGTCTCGTGCGTCGTTCTCGCTGACGAGCGCAGGGTGCAATTCCTGGCCCCGGACGTACTCGAACGACGGCCGGAATTGGGCGAAGTCGGAGTTGGTCACCATCATGCTATTACCGCTGCCCGACATCATGCCCTTGCGCACCTCTTCCTTCACGAACTCGGGGAAATCTTCCGGTATCTGCGCCATGGACGCCGCGGCACAAACGGCCAGCACAGCCACGGTCCACATAGCACTCAGCACGTGCATCTTTTCCATTTCAGTTCACTCCTACCACGCTGCGTCCACAAAACCGTAGTAGCGCCCGAACCAGTAATTGCGAAGCATGAAGGCCGCGCTGCCTTCCTCTTCCGCTTCGATCGCCTTGGTCCCTTCCTGCGTCGGGATCTGGAACGTGCGGCGGTTCCGGTCGAACCCCCACATGTCCTTCAACGCCGCTACTGTATCCTCGTCCACGACCGCCTCGCCCGTCAACACCTGGTAGAGCATGTCATAGAACGGGTTGTTTTCTTCTTTCCACAGATACCAATGGCGATTGAGTCCCATCTTGTACCGTTGGCGCAGCGTGGGGTCTTCTTCAAAGCGCATCAGGTGATAATAGGCCATCGCCGCGAGGTGGTCGTCGCTGCCGTTGCGCCATTCTTTGGGGTACAGCAGCTTCGCCATGATGGCTTCTTCGTCGTAGTGATACTTCGTGATCAGGCGTTTGTACGCCTGTTCATATGTCTTGCTGCCGGTGACGTGCTGGGCGGTCTTGAGGTGGGAAAGGATCAGCAGGGCATTGAGCGGTTCGTGCGGCAGATCGGGACAGAAGTTACCCCACAGCGTCATCTTCCCATCCGCATCAACGATCTTGAAATTGTTCTCCAGGCACCGGCCCACCATGCGGTCGATAAAACCCGCCGCCACCTTCTTCTG
>JAACEL010000166.1 GCA_011682535.1 Nitrospiraceae bacterium
CGGCCATATGTCGACTTCGGACTGCTGCGTTTTCACCTCCCGGCCTTTACGGCAGAGCAGGAAATGCAACTCGACATCGTTCCAGGTGTCTTGGCGGTTGATACTGGGGGGGGCTGCGTACACGAGCAGATCGCCGATGGCGGTCATTTCGTTGGGGGGAATTGTGTACTCGACGGCGCGTGTCCTTGGGCGAACGGGGATGGTGCCGTGTGGGGTGCCGTCGCTACGCCATAGCACGCGGCCTTCGTTGGGGTGTTCGGCGATGAAATAGAGTAGCGTCCCCATGGGCAGCAGGCAGGCGGGGCTCGAACTGGCGGGGCCGGGGTAGATGTCGAGCACCAGGCGCGAGCCTTGAGGCGATCCGTCGGTTCGCCATAGTTCGGCGCCGTGTGCTTCGGTATGGACGACGAAATAGGTGGCGTTGTCTATCGTGACGGGTAACGGCCCGGGCGTGGGGGCGAATGGGTGCAGCGCCTGCAACAGGAAGGCCTGCCTGGCGTCCAGGGTCTCGGGTGGCGTGAGGGGCACGGTGGGCCGCCAACTCCGGAGGGGGGTGTCGACGCGCCACACGGGCCGCGTTCCTTCCGGCGTGCCATCGGTGCGCCTGAGCCACGGCGGGCCACCACTGTTACGCGTGTAGAACCACACTTCGCCGGAGAACTCGAAGAGGTTGGCGAGTGTGGTTCCGGCTGCGCCCGGGGCCGCGTCGGACAGGCGGCATGTACCCTCGGGCGATCCGTCGGAGCGCCATACCTCGCGGCCATGGGCGCCGTCGTCGGCGCTGAAGTAGAGGAGGCCGTTCGCCGTGTCCAGTGCATGGGGGGCGCTGGAGGCGGGCCCCGGGTTGAGGTCACGCAGCAGGCGGGTTCCTTCGGGCGTGCCGTCTGACGTCCAAAGCTCGCGGCCCGAGCCGGGGTGGTGGGCACTGAAGAGAACGCATGTCTCCAGGCGGGTGAGTTCGTTCGGGCTGGCGTCGTCTGTGCCGGGGGCGATGTCGAGTACGATGTGGGTGCCTTCGGGGGTTCCGTCGCTACGCCAGAGTTCGCGGCCGTGGCCGAGATCGCTGACGATAAACAGCAGGCAGTCGCCGAGGGCCGTCAATTCGTCTGGGGCGGACGCGGGGTTGTAGTAGGGACGGTGGATATCCGCGGCAAGCCGCGTGCCTTGTTCCGTGCCGTCAGTAAGCCACAGTTCCTCGCCGTGGACGCCGTCATCGCAAGAGAAGTAGAGCAGATCGTTGAACGGCGTGAGTTGGTGCGGTCCCGAGGAGGCGCGTCCCGGGACGATGTCTCGCAGCAGGCGCAAGGAGCCGGGTGTACCGTCGGTTGAGAATACCTCTTCGCCGTATCTGGGCGAATTCGCGCAGAGGTACATTCTCCCGCTATAGTCGACCGGGCTCCACGTGTCGCTTCCTTGCGCGCCGGGGGTGAGATCGAGCACGAGTTTCGTTTCCTCTTCGGTGCCGTCGCTGCGCCAGAGTTCGGTTCCATGGATGCCGTCGTCGGCCCGGAAATAGACCCATTGGTCGGCGGATGCGAAGTAGTGGGGGCCGCTGTTGTCTCTACCTGGGCAGATGTCTTTAACGAGCATGGTGCCGTCGGGTGTGCCATCGGTTTTCCAGAGTTCCAGGCCGTGGGGCTGATCGAGGGCGCCGAAAAAGACGGCGCCGTTGTGGGCGATCTCCTGTTCGATAAAGGAGGTTCCACGTCCCTCCAATCCGCTGATGTTCTTCAGCACGTGGGTTCCCTCGGGTGTGCCATCGGTGATCCAAGGTTCGATGCCGCGGCGCCTGGTGCGCCATGTGAAGAACATGCGTGACCCCAGGGGACACAGGACTCCCGAATTGCGCATGTCAATGGGCGCTTCCGAAGTGATGATTGGTTGGGTGCCATCGCGGGTGCCGTCGCTGCGCCACAGGCCACCGGCAGCGTAGAATACAAGGGATCCATCTGACCCGATTGCGCCGCGTACGCCTGTTCCTCCCTTGGGGCCAGGCGTAATGTCCGCGATCAGCGTGGCGTTGAACTCGCCAGGGACGCTCACCCACAGTTCCCGCCCGTAGTTGTCGCTCTCGGCGGAGAAATACACCACGCCGTTGCCGAAGCCGAAGATCTCGGGGGTGCTGGATTGCGGTCCCTCAAAGAAATCACCTATGGCATGCATGCGGTGCAGCCGGGGATCCCATGCCCAGAGTTCGCAGCCCAGCGCGGGCGTCTCGGCACGGAAATAGAGCCAGCCGCCGGCGTCGGTAAGCTTGTCGGGGTTGGAAGAGGCGATCCCAGGTGCGAGGTCGGCCGCCATGCTGCAGCTTCCCGTGCCTTCGGTCATCCACAGTTCACGCCCGTGCTGGCCGTCGTCGGCGGAGAAGAAAAGCGTGCCGCCCACGACTATGAGGCGATCGGGGACGGAGGAAGGATTGGTGAGAGGTGGCGGCGCGGCTGATTCGGGCTGGGCGAACGCCGGGCGCCACGCCGTCATGACGACGACGAATGCCAGTGCCACCGGCGGCCACGCCGGTATGCCGGTCGTTCCCTCACGCACGGGCCTGTGCCTATGGAATATTGCCAAATGCATCGGCCGCTCCGAAGACGAGTACCGCGCCGTGCTCGGCACGGGGCACCTCCTCATAGCCCCATCGGGCGACGGCGATCAGCGCCGAAGGTTTGCTGGACTGGGTGTCGGACACGGCGCAGTTCATTCGCCAGCGGTCACCGGGTTGGGCGGGGGGAGCCCCGTTGAGATTGTCGAACGGAACGAACACCTCGGCTTGCCATTCGTCATCCAGCATGGCGTGGGCGGTCTGCCATGCACAGGTCCATGCCTCGCTCTTGCCGTGTGCCGTGTGGTGGCTGGCGACGATGGCCCCGTTCTCGATCTGGACGGACCACCGTGGTGAATGGGACAGGGGGACGCTGTGGCGATTGAGCAGCACGATGGTGGCGTTCGGGGCGGCCAGGGCCTCCCGCACGCGCAGCCCGATATAGAGGCCGCGCTCATCGTATCGCAGCAACAGATCCCCATCGGTTTCGCCAGCTTGTGCGGGCAGGCGTCCGGGGGGCTGGTCGTGGGACAAGTGTACGAGGTGCCAGTCCGCTTCGTCGAGGCGTCCGTTTATGTCGATGCCGCCCGCGTCCGCGCTCAGGCGTGGCACGGTTACGCGCGGCGACAGGACGGAGGCGCACAGGCCCTCGAGGTGCTCGGCCCACGCCAGTTTTCTGGGCAGGAGTTCGCGATAGATGATGGGCTGGATGTGTTCGGCGGCCTCGAGCCGCCGGAGAAAGGAGACGTCCGATTCGGAATCCGCGCGGTGCCGGAGCAGGAACACGCGCGACCGGCGCGAGCCGTCTTGCGCACTCCTGAATTCCAGCGTGGCGCTACTGTCTTCGCTCGCGCCAAGCCATCGAGCCGTGCCTGACACGGTGCCATGGCGGAACACGCGGGCGGTGTCGTCGGCATATTCGGCCCAGCCACCCTCCAACCGCAGGACGCCGTCTTCTTCTGAACGCCCCCGCAGGCACCACAGTCGCGTCGACTCGAATGCAACGACGTCCCATGTTGCAGGTTCTGTCCCAGGACGCATCAACCAGTGATTGGGCCGGACTTCTTGTGTCGCGGTATCGACGGTGTCGAACACGGCGTATGAGGACGCCGCCGGTTCAGGCGTCGGTTGGATGGCGCGACGGGTGTCGGGCGTGTTTGTGACGCGCTCGAACCAGTACGTTCCAGATGTCCACGCGACGATCAGCACGAAGACGGAGACCGCTACCGCGCCCCATCCCTTGAGACGAGCGGGCGTGAAGAGCCGCGGATTACGAGGAGCCGCGCGGCGGCGTGGCTTGGGCTTGAGGAATCGCGTCCGGGCGCTTTGACGGCCGACGTCGGTGGTTAGTTCGGGGACTAGGGCGAGGCGGGCCAAGGCTTCACTGGCGTCGGGTGGGCGCATGGTGGGGTCGCGGTCCATCATGTTCGCCACCAAGCCGCTCAGTTCGGGTGACACGTTCTCGGCCATTTCGTGCAGCGGGGGGATGGGGCGTTCGATCATCTGCTTGATGAGGGCGTATGGGGTTTCGGCGTCGTAGGGCATTCGCGTGGCGATGGCCTCGTAGAGGACGACCCCGGTCGAGTAGACGTCCCATGTGGGGGCGGGCTCGTGGCCGTCCCACGACTCGGGTGGCGCGTACTGGGGTGTCCCGATGAACAGACTCGTGGTCGATTTGGTCAGGATCGACGAAGTTTGATGTGTGGCGAGTAGCTTGGCGAGGCCGAAGTCGGACAGCAGCGCCCGGCCATCGGCCGCCATGAGAATGTTGCTGGGTTTGACGTCGCGGTGGACGATCCCGGCTTCGTGGCAGCAGGCCAGGGCCTTGAGTACGTCGTGTGCGTGGGAAAGGGCGGCGTACACCGTCAGCCCGCTGCCGTGCTCCGCGTCTTCCAGCGACCCGCCATCGACATAGGCCATGTCGATGGCGATCTCATCGCCCACGCGCTCCAGCGTATGGATTATGACGATGTTGGGATGATCGAGGGCTGCAATGACGCGTGCTTCCTGGCGAAAGCGATCCTCGAAGTCCTCGCTGGAGGTCACGTCGCGATCAAGAACTTTCAGCGCGATGCGCCGGCCCAAGTCGCTGTCCTCAGCCAGGTACACCACCCCCATCCCCCCGCGCCCGATGTGACGCAGGATCCGATACTTCCCGAAGCGTTTCCCCGGTGCCAGAAGTTCCAACGTGCGCCCTCTCCCCCGCTTTGCGCCCCAGTGCGATCTTGTCGCAATATTATCATTTTTGGAGTGGTTGGGCAAGCGGAGAAAGAGCCCCCGAACGCCGGGTGGCGTATTGTGGCGCGCCCGAAGTACCCGGGCAAGCAGCGACTGCGCTCAGCCACGCTGACACCAGATGGGTGAGCGTCGTGGCTGGTTCAATAGCGAGGCTGAGCTTGCCCCGCGCGCCACGGCGGAGTTATCCGGCGATTCGCAAGAGAAAGGACGCGTCAGCGCTTGGGGCGACTGACTGGGTTCCGCGTCTATCGGCGTTTGGGTCCACGGCTGGGTTCCAACCACCAACGGCGGGCGTACCACACGGTGCCAAACAGTCCCGGCTTGGGTTCGTCAGTCTCCATGCTGACGTGCCAGCCGCAGAAGGTGGTCAGCCACCAGACTTTGAGCCGGGACTGTGTCAGCAATTTCGATGTCCACTGCGTTTCGGTTCCGGTCGCCATGTCGTACACCTCACCGCGTGCCTGACGAAAGGCATTCACGCTCCCGTGTCCTGTTCGCGATCCGAACAACTGTGCCCCGTTTCGATGTCCAGTCGCTGCGTCAGGCTGCGCACCCTATCGGCTGAGATACCCAGTATCCCGGCTGCTGCTTCGAGATCGTTGCCGACCTCGGCCAATACATGCTCGATGTAACTCCTGCGCACGCTATACAGGGACCCAGGGCCATGGTGAACCCCCTCGACTTCGTCCTCACCGGAGACTCCTTTGCGCTGTCCATCCGAATCCGCCACCATGGCCCAGTCCCGTAAGCTTACAAACCGTTGGTCGTGGCTGCAATACATAGAGCATGACTCGTGCCAAGCACGAGTCATGCTCTGCGGCTATCTTGTAAGTGGTTCTGTTATAATGCGATATGGGTTTCGCGTTCGGGGTGCTGCGGGCGCGAGGGAAAGTGTCTGCTGGCGACGTGTTCGTGATGTGAACACATGGGTGTTCAGATCGTGAACAGGGCTCTGGCCGGGCTCCTAGATACCGTATTCGGCCATGCGTTTGTAGAGGGTGGTGCGGCTGATCTGGAGCACGCGGGCGGCGGCGGAGACGTTGCCTTCGCATTGGCGCAGGACGGATGCGATGTGGCGTTTCTCGACCTCGGCCAGCGGCAGCAATCCTCTTTCATCGTTGTGGAGCGCGCTGCTGACAACGGAAGGGCAATAGATGTCGTCGCGTTGGATGGTGGCGGTGCGGACGGTGGCGATGGCACGCATGACGCAGTTCCTGAGTTCGCGGACGTTGCCGGGCCAGGGGCGTTCGCGCAGGTCGGCGGTGGCTTCCGTGGAGAAGCCGGTGATGGGATGCTTGGCGTGGTCCCTGTTGGTGTCGAGGAAGTGCTGGGCGAGGATCGGGATGTCAGACGGACGTTCGCTCAGTGGGGGCACGTGTATCTCGAAGGCATTGAGGCGGTGGTAGAGGTCCCGGCGGAAGGCGCCGGCGGGGATGGCGGCTTGGATGTCCTGGTTGGTGGCGGCGATGATGCGGATGTCGACGCGCGTGTCTTTCTCGGCGCCGATGCGCCGGAAGGTGCCCAACTCGATGGCACGCAGAATGCGCGCCTGATTGTCAGAACTGAGGTCGCCGATCTCATCGAGGAACAAGGTGCCGCTGTGGGCTTCACTCATGAGCCCGGCGAACGAAGATTCCGCGCCGGTAAAGGCGCCCTTCTCGTAGCCGAAGATCTGGCTCTCGAATAGCTCGCGTGGGATCGCGGCGCAGTTGACGGTGACGAAGGGGCGTGCGTTGCGGTCGGATTGGAGGTGGATGAGCCGGGCGACCAGTTCCTTGCCGACGCCGGTTTCGCCGGTGACAAGGACGCTGAGGTCGGAGCGGGCGGCCTTGGCGATCTGCCCGCGGACGTGGCGGATGGCTTTACTTTTCCCGACGAGTTCCGAGGATTCGCCGGCCCGGTCTTTGAGGCGTTCGTTGTCGCGCCGGAGCCGTTCCATGGTTTGCGCAGCGCACACGGCGGGGGCCAGAGACTGGGATAACAGGACGAGGAACCGCAGGTCTTCTTCGTCGTAAGCGCCATGGGGCACTTCGGTTTCGAGCGCGATCAGGGCGACGTTGACCCCCGCGAGTGTGACAGGGCAGACGAGGGTAAACGTCAGCCTCTTATCCTTTTGGTGGAGGCCGTGTCCGGCCGCGGCTTGTCCGGTGAGCAGACCGCGCTTCTCATGTAGAGCCCGCCGGATGGCGCGCAAGAGCGCGGGGGACGCGCCGGCCTCGTGTGTGAGCCCCTCACCCTCGCAGAACACGGCGGGTTCGTCTCTGTGCACCAAGGCGAACCACAGGCGCCGGGGCTTGAAGCGTTCGCTCAGGTGGCGCACGAGGGTGGCGGTGAGTTGGGGCGTGGCGCTGCATCCGCCTAATTCGCGCCCGGCGCGGAACAGGGCGGTCAGATCCTCGATGGTGTTGGGGTGGGGTTCGGTGGGGGGCTGGGCCGTGCCGACTTCCAGCACGACGGGCTCGCCCTTTTCCCACGACCAAGTCTGCGTCAAGCCGTGTCCGGCGGTGAGGCGTGGCGCTTGCCCGGTGACGCACGTCAAGATGAAGCGCCAAGATCCCAGAGCCAACTCGTCGCCCGGGCGCAGTTCGGCGCGTTCGGTGGGCACGCCGTTGAGGAAGGCCGGGTTGCGGCTTTGCAGGTCTTCAAGGCGTATGCCGTCTCCCTCGGGTACGAGCCGGCAATGCCGCCGTGAGACAATGGGGTCGGGCAGCACGATGTCGCACGCGGCATCGCGGCCGAGCGTCAGGCCTGCCTTATGCAAGCTCCAACTGGAGCCCTTGTGGCGCCCCGATATGGCTACGAGTTGGTAGGTCACTGGCCCCTCGTCTTCGAAAACGATTCCACCCCTGTCATCATTTTCGCATGCTGGGCTTCCTATTAAATGATTGCTGCGAGTATAGCATGTGCCCCGTGCATGGGGGCTGGTTTATGGGTTTTCGCTCTTCATGCGGCGCTGTGCGGGGGATCGCTGCCCCGCCGCTTCTTACCCGCGGCTCTGGGCCCTCTTGCGTGGTACCGCCATCAGTTCGCCGTGCGCTGCAGTAGAAAGAAGACGTAGCCGTAGCTGGTTCCATACTGTTCGTACATGACGATCTCTTGTTCCAGTTCCGTGCAGAGGGCTTCCGCTTCGTCCTCGCCCGGGTGACGTTCGCGCAGCAGGCGGACTTGCTCTTTCATGGGCACGTAGTAGTTGTCCGTCCAGGCCGATGCAGGCAGAGAAAAGTGGCCGATGATGTCGTAGCCGCTGCGCTTCGCGACAGTCAGGCAGCCTTCCGCCTGGGTCATCGCGGGGTAGGCTGCGTTCCAGAATTTGGCCGCCTCGGCAGGGGGATCGGGGGTGAGCCAGCAGGCTTCGGTGATGCCCATACACCCACCGGGACGCAGGAGTCTGCGCCACGTCTTCAGGCCTTGTTCGAATCCTATGTTATAGATGGCGCCCTCCGACCAGATGAGGTCGAAGGCGGCGTCCTCAAAGGGCGGTTCAAACATGGAGCACTCTCTTGTCTCGACGACGTCCCGCAGTCCTTCGGCGTGGGCGCGCTTCGCCAGCAGGCCCAGCAGGGTGGCGTCGCGGTCCATCCCCATAACGCTACCCGCCCCCGCGTTCGCCAGACATAGGGTCGACGCGCCGTTCCCGCAGCCGATGTCGAGCACGGCGGGCGCGTTTGGCAGCATGGAGCGCAGCTGGTCATAAGCCTTGAGCGTGCACTCATCGCACCCGGGGCCTTGGCGGGGCAGCGCATGAAAGACCTCGTTGAAGTAGCCTGTCATGATGCCATTCCTTTCATGGCGCGCCGCGCCCGAGGATGTGCCTCGAGCAACGCATTGAGATCCCGCGCTTGTTCGGCTTCCGGTACGGTATCCGTAGTCATCCTATCCTTCCTCGGTCTAGAGCTTTCCGACCGGCGAAGTACGAGACCTTCTCCAGCGCAATCGTGATATTCACATCGTCTACGAACACGCCCTGCGGCACTTGCAGGCGCACGGGCGCGAAATTGAGCATTCCACAAATGCCGGCCTCACACAGCGTGTCGGCGATAGGTTGGGCCTCGCTCGCCGGTACCGCAATGATGGCGATGGCAATCTGCTGGGTCCAAATGATTTGCTGCAGCTCCTCGAGCGAATGGCAGCGGCATCCGTGAATGACCCGGTTGACGCGGTCCGGTTCGACGTCGAACGCGGCCACGATCTTCAGCGTCGGCCGGCGCACGGCGAAGTCGGACAAGATGGCGCGGCCCAGATTGCCCACGCCCATCAGCGCGATGTTGCGGCTGAGGGGGGTGTCGAGGAACTCGCCGATGCTCTCAATGAGCTTCTCGACCTCGTAGCCCTGGGTCGGTGTGCCGGAGTACCCGATGGACATCACATCGTGGCGCACCTGAGCGGCCGTGGCCCCCGCCATGCCCGCCAACTGATGCGAATGTACGTGAGCGGCGCCCTCCGTCAACGCGCGGGACAACAAGTGTCGGTATAGACTGAGCCTTTCGACAGTTCTTTCGGACGGCACGAATGGTTTCCCTGTTGTCGTGGAATTCTATTAGAAATTTTGTGCTGTTAAACGGTTAACGGCGATTCTATCGCCCAAGCCTGCTGGTATCAAGTTTTTCGGTTCATCCGGAAAGAGCGTACTTCAGTTTTCTTGGAGGCTTGCTTCCGAATCACTTCTTGACGGGATAACAGGATAAACAGGATTGAGTCGTGAACGGCGATTGTGTGGAAATCCGATTCATCAGGCGGGACATCATGGTACCAGTCATCTCGACCGCCCACCAGTCATCCCGACCGCCCACTTGTCATCTCGACCGCCCACTTGTCATCTCGACCGCAGGGAGAGA
>JAACEL010000167.1 GCA_011682535.1 Nitrospiraceae bacterium
CTGTTGGGGGAACATGAAGGTGGTGCCTTGGTGGGTGATGCGGAGTTCGCGGGGACTGATGCGGTCGACGACGTACATGAAGACGCCCCAGGTGTTGTTACAGTCGTCGCCGGTGTTGGTGAAGGTGCAGCGGTCGAGTTCGACGCGTCCGCTGAAGTTGACGAAGTGGGAGCCGTCGGCGGTGGAGGAGTGTAGGCGGCGTTGCTGGCGTCGGGAGGGGACGACGTTGCAGCGGTGCATGGTGAGATTGTGGCAGCTATGGCCGTGGAAGGCCATGCCGGGGCAGGTGTGGACGGTGGTGTCGGCGACGTGTACATGGCGACAGTGCCAGAAGTGGAATCCGTCGAAACCGTATTGGGCGTGTTGGAGGCTGAGCAGGGCGCCGGGGGGCAGGTCGCGTGTTTCGGGGAGGGTGATTCGCAGGCGCTGGGGCTCGATGAACGTGGTGTTCTCCGGAGGGAGGTGGTAGTACATGACGGCGTCGGGTACGGGGCTGGGCGCGTGGGTGTCGGGGTCGTAGCGGACGACGGAGGTGACGGTGAGGAGTTGGTCGAGGGAGAAGTCGTTGTCGACGCGGACTTCGATGTCGGCGCCGTTGGAGGCGGTGACCTCGGCGGTGGAAAAGGGCGGGCGGGGCCAGTCGATGCGAACGTTGCTGACGGTGACGCTGTCGCAATGGAGGAAGCGGAACGCGCCGCGCTGGAAGTCGCTGAACAGAAGGTCGGCGCCGGCGCCCTCGCCACGGATGATGACCTGGTCGAATCCGTCGAACTCGAGTTCGGCGGCGAACGTGCCGGGGTGGGGTCCGCCGGTGGATGCAGGCGTGTCGGCGATGATGTGTTCGCCCGCGGGAAATACGAGTTCGATGCGCCCGGTGGGGCGGGCTTTCTTGATGGCCTCGCGGAGGGTATCGCCGATGGGTTCGCCGGGCGTGGGTGCGACGCGAATGGCGGAACTCGTGGAGGTGTCGGTTGTGCCGGTGGAGAGTCCGGCGGCGGTTACTGCCACACCTTGAAGGAAATGTCGTCTGGACAGCATTGTGAAGGTCCTCCGCTGAGGCCATGATGGTGGAAAACGGTGGGGCGGGTCAAGGCGCCCGAACGCCGGGTGTCCCACAAAGTGGCATGGTGCACTGACGGAGCATGCGGCACGGAGATCAATTGCGGATGGCGTAGGTTCATGGCATAATCACTTGGACACGAAGGTAAGGGAGAGTTGGCTCATGGCGAAACGCAGGAGTGCGTACGACTTCGAGGTCAGCATCATGGAGAGGAAGCGTCTTGCCATGGTGAAGGCCGCAGAGGAGGCCGCCCGAACTGCGGGTGTGAAAATCCGAATCGACGATGACGGAGTGTCCGTTGTGGACGGTGACGATCCTATCACCGATGCCGCGAAGCGATCTGCCTTGAGGGCCATTGCGGAGGCCGCGAGGCATGCTGCCCACCAAGTCGACAAGGACAGGCAGGTTGCCTACAGGAGAACCATCCTGAGGCCGGCAGGCAAGTTGCCAGCCGAGCGAGTGCGGGCTATCAGCGATGCTGTGGTTCTCGGATCGACGGGCTCTGCCAGGCGAGCCGTAGATGCCAACACAGTCGTGCTCGCCGTTGGGCAGGAGGCGAGGGCGAAAGTTCCGTCTGTGCATGTCGTGAGGCCGGGAAAGAAGCGAGGCTCGAAGTCCGGTCGCAAGTAACGTTCGCTGGAAGGGATATGGCAGTCAAATCGCAGGATTCCGAAAGCGTTTTCATCAACTGCCCTTTTGACAACGAGTACCTCCCCATTTTTCAGGCCATTGTTTTTGCGGTTCTTGACGGTGGTTTCCAGCCTCGGTGCTCTCTTGAAGACGACGATGGCAGCCTCGTTCGAGAGACGAAGCTGCTGGACCTTATCAAGGAGTGTCGGTATGCCATTCACGACATCTCCCGTGTTCAAGTGGATCAAGATACCGGTCTCCCTCGTTTCAACATGCCACTCGAACTGGGCATGTTCTTGGGAATGAAGGCTGCCGGTGACCTCTAGCAGAAGAAGAAGGTCTGTCTCATCCTGGACACGGAACAGAATCGGCACAGAGCCTCCATGTCGAACATTGCGGGACAGGATCCACATGCACACGGCGACGATCCGAAGACTGCTGTCGCCGAGGTCAGATCTTGGCTGGCCACCGCCTCGCTCCGAAAAGGAATACCGGGAGGGGCGGCAATATGGGAGCACTATGTCAGGTTTCTTGGGGATCTACCTGCCATCTTTAAGCGGGAAAGCCTGGAGGAGAGCGAAGTCAAGTTTGTTGACTATACGCACATAGTCTCTGATTGGCTCGAGGCTAACGCCTAGCCCTACCCGTCTTGCCTGTCACGGGCAGGTGTCCTCCTGTCACTCGCGCAGGGAATCCAGTGTTTTTCGAGTTGCGTGCGAGTGGAGGGCGTTCGGGCTCCTTACCCGCCCAGCGCGGGGGCGATGGCACGATAGGCGGCGAAGAGGAGGAGGCTGCCGAGCATGATGCTCAGGCAGAGGGGGATGAGGTAACGGTAGACGCGGAGTAGGCTGGCGTTGAAGTATTCGTTGGTCAGCACGAGGCAGAGGTGGACGGGGGAGAGCATCATGCCGGCGTAGCCGAAGGAGTAGGCGAGGCAGTAGTAGGGGAGTCGGTCGGCTTCGGGGATGGTGGCGAGCAGTGCGATGACGAGGGGAAAGCTGGCGCCGACGTAGCCGATAGCGATGCCGACGACGAGGCCGGCGGCTAAAGGCAGCGCACAGACGATGACGATAAGGGGGATGTTCCAGGCGGCGAATTCGTCGCGCAGAATTTCGACGGCGCCGGATTGTTCGAGCACGGCTTTGAACATCATGAGTCCGGCGGCGAGCAGGGCCATCTCGACGATGTTGCGCTTGCGCATGAGCTTGCCGAGGGTGGCCCAGGTCAGTCCGCGGCGTGCGAAGAGCCAGGCTCCGGCGAGAACGAGTCCGAGCAGGACGGGTACGCGGCGTACCACGATGCTGTCGGTTTGGAGCCCCTTGACCAAAACGCTCATCAGCGGATCGAGTACGGCGACGGCGGCGACGACGATCAGGATGGGGCTCAACTCGCGCAGGAAGGCGCCGATGGCGCCGGGGGAGTAGTCGCGGTGGCGGCGTCCGCCGAGTTTGATGCGGTGAAGGATAATGGCGTATCCGGCGGCGACGGCGAGCAAGGTGAGGGGGATCTGCATCAACAGGAACTTGCCGGTGCTGACGCGGGTCAAGGTGAGCATGAGGACGACGCCGGGGTAGATGGGGAACCAGTACTCCCAGATGTGGCGGAACCAGTAGTTGGCGATGGTGGCCTGCTCGGGGCGTATGTCGGCGTTTTGGGCGGCGGCCTTGACCATGGGTGCGGAGAACACGGCGCCGCCGGGCATGGGTAACAGGCCGATGAGGGCGGGGAAGGTGACAAGGGTGAGGCGGCTTTCGCCCACCATGGCCTTGAAGGCGTCGATGATACGGGCGATCTGGCCGCTGGCGTCGAGGGCGCCGGAGAAGATGAGGATGGCGGTAATGACGGTGAGCAGGAAGACGGTCTGGTCGGAGACGAGTCCGCCCAGCAGGGCTTTGGCGAAGGCGGGCGGGGTCATGGGGAAAAGGATCGCGAGGAACACGGCTCCGGCGAGCAGGGCCACGCCCATGGGCGCGCGGGCGCGCATGAGGGCCACGATGCCCAGTAGGGCGATGCCCAATTTGAGGGCCGCGGGGAATGCGAGAATCGAGTCTGTCAAGGTTCTGTCCGGTTTGCGCTACGTTGTGAACGGGGATGATAGCACGTCCGACGAAGCCGGGACAGGTTGCGCGCGAACGCGCGGCGCGGCGGTCAGAAAATGGCGGAGGGTGCGGGATTCGAATCCGCCACGCGACACATTAGACTATTACGCTTAGCCCTTGAATGTACTGTTTCTTTCCTTCGCTTCGTGTCCTTCGTGCTCTTCGTGGTGGTGTGTTCCCTTCTGCGGTTACCCCCGATTTTAGGACCACTGGCTTAAGTGGAATCTGCGTCCCATTCCCTAGCGCGAGTAGTACAGACACCTCATTGCATTGGTCTCCATACCAGAAACCGCTGAAAAGTGTAGCGAAAAGGGGCAAACTCCTGCCAGTGACGCAAGCCAGACCCAGGCGTCATGCTTGCCTTTCCCCTCCCCATCCGCATAGACTTGTCTGCAAACAACTGTTCCTATTGAGGCTAGACGAGGGCCCGATCGATGAGCGAACGTTGCCAGCATTTCCTGGATGAAGTACACCACCATCTACACCACGAAATGGTACCCTTCTGGCTAACCCACGGGGTGGATGAGGAATACGGGGGGTTCTTGACGTACTTCGACAAGGACGGTAACCCCACCGGCGAGACGCTCAAGACGCTGGTCTGCCAGCTCCGGATGGTGTTCACGTACTCCAGCGCGCATCGCGCTGGACTGGGCGGCGGCAAGTTCCTCGAATTCGCCAAACAAGGCGTAGATTTCCTCATCGAACACTTCTGGGACACCGAATACGGCGGCTGGTTCTGGACGTGCGAACAGGACGGTAAGGTCGACAACCCCAGCAAGCTGGGCTACGGGCATTCGTTCGGCGTCTACGCCATGGCCGAGTACGCGCTCGCCTCGGACGACCCACGCGGACGCGAATACGCCCTCAAGACCTACGACGTCCTCCAACGATGCGTCGCCGACAACTGCTACGGCGGCTACTACGAGTTCCTCGAACGCGACTGGGCCAAGAAGCGCCCGGGTGTCTACGGCGGCGACCGCAAGTCCTTCGACATCCACATGCACCTCATGGAAGCCTTCACCAATCTCTACGCCCTCACCGGCGATCCCCGCCACAAGGAGCGCACCTGCGAGATCGTCGAGTTGCTCTTCAAGCGCGTCATCCACCCCGAGTTCGGCACCGGCATAGCCCAGTTCGCCCTCGACTGGACCCCCCTGCGCGCCATCCTCTTCAAGGACGTATGGGGTTCCGACCGCGACGTCGAAGAAGACGAAGGGCGTCCGCTCAACAACACCAGCTTCGGTCACAACGTCGAGTTCGCCTGGCTGCTCAAGCTTACCATCGACACCCTCGGTCTCGACCTCGACGACTACAAAGCCACCATGCGAAAAACCTTCGACCACTGCCACGCTTACGGCATCGACTGGAAGAACGGCGGCGTGTACTGTGAAGGTCCCCACGACGGCTCCGCGCGCGAGCGCAACAAGGAATTCTGGCAGCAGGCCGAGTGCCTCGTCGGCATGCTACCTCATCTTCGGCGACGAGAAATACCTCGACGCCTACGAGAACGTCCACCGCTTCGTCATGGACCGCGTCATCAACCACGAAGTCGGCGAGTGGTATCCCCTGTTCGACGAAAACAGCAACCGCGTGTGGGACTACATGGGCCACGCCTGGAAGATCAACTACCACACCGTCCGATCCATGATTCAATCCGAAGCACGGCTCAAGAAAATCCTCGGACAATAGTAACTGACCATAGGGAATGGGAGGAACAGCACAATGAAAGTCGGTATGGTCACCTACAACATGGGCAAAGACATGGACTGCCCTACGCTCATCGAGTTCTGCCAAGCGACCGGGCTCGAAGGCGTCGAACTACGCACCGGACACGCCCACGGCGTTGAAATCGAACTCACCGCCGCCCAACGCGCCGAAGTCAAAGCCCTCTTCACCGACTCCGGCGTCGAGATCGCCGGACTCGGATCCGCCTTCGAATTTCATTCCAAAGACCCCGGCGAAGTCCGCCAGAACATCGAAGGCAGCAAGGCCTACGCCCAGCTCGCCGCCGACGTCGGCGCCCCCGGCATCAAGATCCGGCCCAACTGGCTATTCGACGACATCCCCGTCGATCAGACCTGCGAACAGATCGGCGCCGCTTGGCGCGAAGTCGCCGAATTCGCCGCCAACCTCGGCGTCGAGACCCGCATGGAAGTCCACGGCGGCAACGGCTCGTGCTACCCCGTCAACATCCGCAAGATGGTTGACGCCGCCGATCACCCCAACGCCCTCGTATGCTGGAACTCAAACCAAGGCGAAGAAGACGAAAACGGCAGCATCCAAGCCAATTTTGACCTCCTCAAACACAAGATCGGGCTCGTCCACATCATCGAACTCGGCGTCTACAACTACCCCTGGCAAGAGTTGTTCGACCTGCTCCGCGACATCGACTACCAAGGCTACTGCCTCGCCGAGATCGCCTACAATCCCGAGCCCGAACGCTTCATGCAGTACTACTGCACCCTCTTCGACCTCTTCACCGGCCGCTACGAATACCCGCATGACCGGTCCCGCCGCGGCGTACCGCCGACAGGGATCCCTTTCGGGAACGAAGGAACTTCGCACGCTCGCAACGAAACCCAGTGAGATATCCGGGACTAACAGTAAGTCAGCAGCCACCAGCATAGCTCAATTCCCTTCACGGTGGCGTGCTGGTCGTTGACGGGCACATCTACGGGTCAAGCAACAAAGGGCGATGGGTGTGCCTCGCGCTGGACAGCGGCGAGGTCATGTACGAGGAACGGGGCGTCGGTAGAGGTTCCATCGCCTATGCCGACGGCATGTTGTACTGCTACGGCGAGAAAGGAACGCTCGCCCTGGTCCGGGCCTCACCGGAGGGATACGCCTCCGTCAGCCGTTTCAAGGTGCCGCACGGCGAAGGCCAACACTGGGCCCATCCCGTGGTCTCCGGCGGCCGGCTCTACATTCGCCACGGCGATGCACTCGTGGCCTACGAAATACGGAAGTGATCCCCTCGCTCATCGGCCCCACGCTTCTATCTCCGAGCGGGCTTCCTTCTCGCGAAGGCCCAACCGGCCGACAACAGCACGAACGCCATCACGACCAAGGCCAGGATGCCGGCAACCGGAAGATTGGTGGAATTGCTTTTAGAAGCTTCTGCTGTATCTCCAAAAGCCCCAAGATTTATCCTTCCACCATTTGGGGAAGGTTCGTAAGAATAATCTGCTGCTGGGTCTCCCGCATCAACACATGGGCTGGTTAGCGCATCGGTAACCCATTGAAAACCATCCCATCGCCCGTACTCGGATTTGGGATGATATCGCAGCCACGCTTCAGTTGCCCCCATATCTCCGCTATAGTCCCCGCTGGCCTCCGCAGCTGTCCAAATCGGACTGAGTACGTTCCAATAAATACCCGCAAGGTCACTGGCTAACTCAGGCGCAACGTGAATGTCAGTCGTTGAGGAAGCGTTGTTGTAGTGACCAAGCGCATTATTGTAGATGTTATTATAGTCCGAAACGAAGGAATGAGCAGCCGGTGCTTGATTGTCCAGGCCGTAAGTATTGTTATCGATAATGATGTTGTTCCGCACGATAGTTTGGAATCCTGATACGCCGCCTCCCGGATCTCCTTGAATGAAGGTTACCCCTGCTCCTGTTCCCCCGTTGTCGGGAACCAGAGTGTTTTCAAGGACATTGTTTTCAATGATTGTATTATGAAAACCCTCGATACCGATTGCGGATCTGCCAGCCCAAGAAATTACATTATTATGGATATACACGTCCCGGTGAGTGTTCAGTGCTGCACCACCGTGAGTTTGCCACAACCAGATACCGTGGTAAGATCCTTTACCGTAAAAGTAATTGCCGTAAATCTCCGCATCATTAACCGGTGTGCTGTCCCTTGCTTGCAGTGAAACACCTATACCGCCTGAAAATTGTCTATCCGGATCATTACCGCCAATGTTGTTGTAAATCTTGAAGCGATTGCAATACTGTACTCTAATATGTGCGTCCGTTCGATTATCCGTAAAGTTATTATCGTGGACCTGAAAGTTTTCAACATTACCTAAGTAGATTCCATCATGCCCACTGGCGTGAACACGGTTATTGTAGAACTGAGAATTGATATCAGTACCGAAAGTGTCTTCTGTAACGATCATCGTATCAGCCAGATTGTCATGCAGATGCATGTCATTTATTGTGATGTTATAACAGTTCTGCAACATAATCATGTAGCCGTATTGCTGGCCGGAGGGTTGGCCTTGCGTGCTCCTGTTGCCATCAATCTCAAACCCTCTTATTGTGATGTTGCCCGTCGAAGTGCCCGGGTCTCCCAGGACATAAAAAGATCGATTATACCCCTTCTGTGCGACCATTGCCCTGTATTTTGGCCATCCCGCGTTATCAATAAGTTTGACAACTGCATTGGAATCACCTTCCAGAGTGATATTGGCGGAAAAGAGGATTGTTTCGTCAATCCAAAAGGTGTTTGGCCCCTTCAGGTAAACCGTCGTGTAACTACCATTAGCGGCAACAAAATCCAAGGCCTGATTGATTTGAACTTGGTCACTGGTCCCATCGCAATTGTAGTCACCACTTCCATCACCGGCAACATAGACTATTGGCGGTGTTGCAGCTGCGGCGGACATGGCGTAACCCGTGAGAACCAGCGCGGCCAAGACAATCGCGTAATGGGGAAGACGTACTGTTCTTGATGCGTTCACGATCTTAATCTCCTTTTCGGGGGAAGTGGGGTCCGGGGAAGTGGGGTCAGGTCTTTACTTTTAGCGTTTGCTTCTCTGCTTGTTGCACTATCCGGCTTACGGTCACATAGGACAGGCGAAGATGTTGTCCGATCTCACGCTGGCGGTAGCCCCACTTGAGAAATGCTTGGGCGATTCTGACCCCAATTCCCAATTTCTCATCGCCCCCAGCGCTGTGCCAAGGGATGCTTGATCTGCTGGCTCACGCCCTCGATATCCGCATAGCGGTCGCCATCACTGTGCAGCAGGAAAGGCACGAAGGCCATTCTGGACACGTAGGTGGAGCCGGCCTTCACGGGTATGATGGGCCCTCGCTGGTAGTCCGAGAAAGGGTAGACCCAGGCGCGCGTGAAGTAGGTGAGCGGAATGCCCCACTGATGGTGCGCGTAAAGGTAGTAGGCCGGGCGGTGTGTGACCGCTTCGCCCCGCTTCGGGTCGAAGGCCACCGACGCCTCGACCACCGCGCCCAAGCCGTAGTCCTCCAACTCGTTCGTCAGCGCCACCCACGGCACATCGTGGTCTACGCGCGCCGCCCACTCGTCCTGATGGTTGGGGCCGTGCATGGCCCGCACGATGCGGCGCTCGCCCGTCTTTTCTTGCCAGACCAGGTGGGTCACGAGATGGGTGTCCAGCACGATCTCGCCATTGCGGATCGCCGAGATGTTCACCGGGTCGCGCACCTCTATCACCGAGCTCGACTTCACGTAGGGCGCGCCCGCGTAGAACGAGTAGCTCACGGAGGCCCAGATTTGCGGGGTGTAGTCGGGCATCCGCCCGCTGTTGGTGATGCGAAACAGAATGGGGCCGCGGGCCGTGACCACGGTTTGCTCCGGCGGGTCCCACGCGAAGGTATGCCCCCACTTGCCGTTGTCGGAAAAGGAGTCCGGATTCCAGTGCACGGCGCGGCTGTAGGAGTTGGTCAGCAGGGGAACCGGGTTCTCCTCCCGGCCCTTCAACTCGAAGGACGCAATCTGCCCACTGTTGTCGTGGAGCTTCACCTTGTAGTACTGGTTCTCGACCATGGCGCCCAAAGCGGGCCCCGTCACCACGAGGTCCGTGGCGGCCAATTTCGGCTTGGGCGCCTCTGGGTTGTCGTAGAACGCCAGATAGACCTTCGAGGCATGCGCCGCCACGGAGGCCAGGAACACGGCGTTGATCGAGCGGCTTGGGTGCTGCAGGTAGTTCTCGTTCGACGTCCCAGGCGGGCTCCCGGGGAACTCCTGCGCATCGAAGGTCTGGCAATCGACTGGAGTCAGCGCCTTTCCGGTGGTATCGACGGCGTAGATTCGGAGTTCCCGCGCCAAGTCTCCACAGTTCTCCGCGCGGGCCGCCAACGAGAACTCGACGGGCTCGTTCACCCGCTCCAGCCCGGCCCGCTCGTGGAGCACGACCGACTGGTAACGCCGCCAGCCCTTGGGCGCACCGCCCGTCGCCGGCGCCTTGCCCTCGAAGCGCTTCGTCACACTCTCGCCGCCGCTCACGCTGATTTTTAACTCGACCGTGGTACGCTTCTTATTGTGCCATGGCGCACGCACGACCACGGCCACATTCTTGGACGTCGCACTCTCACGGGTGATCCAGTCGGACTGATACCGGGCGAGCCCGTCTACATAGACGTTGAATGCGGGATAGGCCAGACCGTTGACCTTCACCTCGCTCACTGTGGCCCCGGCCCCCTCGCTCCAGTCGCCGAGGGGAAGCGCTATCTCGTAGAAAGGGTGCGCCGGCGAGGGGGAAATGAAGAGCATCTCGTCGATGGCCTTCGGGTCGTAGGGCAGGTCGTCGAGGACGAGCCCGTCGCCCACGTCGTATCCCGCGTCGACGAAGACCGGTTCGCTGGCTGCGGTAACCGGCGCCTCGCACAGAGCGAGCAGGAAAGCGCAGCCAATACTTGTGAATCGCGTCATTGTTTCTCTCCCTTCGTTTCCTTGTGCGCGCTCACCGCCCCGGCGACACCCTCATTGAAGGGCATGGTCAGAATCGGCATAACCCACTTGTCGGGGGTTCGGTCATCCACGTCCATCCACTCGTGGACCACCAAGGGATGGGTCAGGCGCTTGGCCAAGTCCTTCACGTCCGCGAAGGGGTCGTCTCCGTCTTTCAGGCGGAAAGGCAGCCACGCGTTTTTCTCGAGGTATAGGCTGCCCTTCCGGACGTGCATCATGCGTGTCAGGTTTTGTCCGCCGAAGGGATAGACCAGCGGGCGCGACCAGTAGATCCACGGTCCGTTCTGCACGTAGATGTAGGGCTGGGCCACACTGGCCGGATCGCCATAGACGTTGGTATTCTCGTAGGCCAGTGTGATGGAGGCGAAACCGACCCCGCGCTCCCGGCTGACGAAGGCCATCCACGGGGTGTCGGCCGGAATCTCGAGGGCGTGAATCGGGTGTTCCTTCGCCCCTTCGATGAGGAGGCTCCGTACGGTTCCCAGCGGGTCGAGCCACACGAACTCGTCGAGCACCGCGTGATTGAACACGATCTCCGAGTTGCGCAGGGCCTTGACGAAGAGGTCCTTCTTTACCTCCATCAGCGACGACATCAGTACATAGGGCTGGCCCGCATAGAAGGTGTAGGCCACATTCGCCGTCACCGAATCCATGTGGGGAAGGGGCGCGAAACGCCGCGTGCGGTGCATGAGCGTTCCCGTAATCTGCTCGGCTTCCGGCTTCTCCCAGTCGCTCGCATGGACCCACGGCGTGGGCGCCGCGTAGCAGCCGGGGTTCCAATGGACCGCGCCGTTCGTTTCGAGCTTGTGCTCCAGGAGCACCGGTTTCCCCTCGCCCAAAACCGTCACGGTTTCGACGGCGCCGCTGTTGCTCGCGAGGCCGAAGCGGTAGTGTTCCGTGGCGACGGTCTGGGCGAGATCCTCGCCCGGCGTGACCGCCAGGTCCGTCTCGAAGGCAAGCGCTTCCGCCGCCGGGTTGCCGTAGAGCACCTGGTAGACCTTTTCCTGGTAGGCGAGCACGTCCGCCAGGAAGACCAACTCCACCGTCGTCGTGGGGTCGTAACGCTTCACCACCTCGCCGGTTTCCGCGTCGCGTTCCTCCGCGGACAGCATCTTCTCGTCGCGCCATTCGGTGGCTGCGACGACCTGGCACGGCGCCACCACATAGCCGTCCTCGCCCGCCTCGGGATTCGTCGGGTCGTAGGTCACCACCCGCAGTTCCGCCGCCGCGTTCGTCAGGTCATCCGCAAATAGCCCCAAGGTGAGGTGGACCGGCTCGCCCCGCCGCGGCAGGCCTACGGTTTCGCGCAGCACGATGGAAACGGAATGGGGCCACGCGGCATTCCAATGCCCGCCACTGCCGCCTGCCGTGGCCTCTCGTTCGAAAACCTTCTCCTCGTCCGAATCGAACTTCACCGTCACGCGCATGGTATGCTTCGAACCGTTCGTCCACATGCAGGGCGCCGTCACGGTGAAATCCCGCGAACCGTCAATACGGCCCGTGTAGTTCTCGCCCTCCAGACCCTCCGTCTTTTCCCTGGAACGGGGGTCCTGCACGCCCACATTGGCGTACTCGACGTAGTGCGCGAACTTTCCGTCCGCGCGCCGACCGTCAACTTCCACCCGCATCACCTTCCCCGGTGCGAGCGACTCCTTGGCCAGCGTCATCGTCATGTGGTGATACGGCCGGTCCGGCGTAGGCGTCCCGAGGCTGGCGCCCGCGACGACGGAACGTTCCTCCGGCGCCACGCCCGCCACGGCCAGCTTCACGACTTCTCCGGCCTCCGTAGCGCCCGACAGGGCCACCTGGTATTCCGTGCCTGGCGCCCAAGCCGCATACACGCTCACGGTGAAGTCCTCGCTCCCGAAGACAATGCGGTGGGCATTGAAGACGCCGTGGTTCCGCACCAGGAAATCGCCCTGCGCCGCGCCGTTGACCTCCACCCGCGCCACCTGGAAGGCCGCCGCCGTTCCCTTCGGAAAATGGGCCACCAAATCACGCACCACCCCAATCTCCTCACCCACCGCCACAAACTCGAGCCGTGGCGGCGATGCCGGGGCCCCCTCCTCGGCATAGCCCGGCGGTCTCGGACTCAAAGCGGCGAATCCGCTCTCGACCGCGCCCGACATCGGAACCGCCAAGAGCCCAGCAATGAACAGCAACAGACCTGTACGCATGGTTTGTCCTCCGACTGTTGTCTTCCCGGGTCTCCCGGCCGCGCGTTTGGCTACCAGGGTCCCGTTCCTTTGAACTGAAATCGTAGCGGCTCGGTGAACCGGCGATGCGCATCCCGGACCTCGCGCAACTCCGCGTCCGGCTCGAATACCAACAGGGCCTCTTCGGTGGCGAAGAGCGTTCCGGCCGCGATGACGGTGTTTCGGTCCAGCGGCGTTTCTTTCGCACCCAGGGGATACGCCATCGGACGCGACCAGTAGGTGAATCCCCACCCGTAGTTGGCGACGTAGGTGCAGGCCGCGGATTGCGGGATGGGGCCGCCCAGTTGGTTCCCCGTGAACTGGGATCTTCGCAGCGAGGCCATGCCGTAGCCCTTGTCCAAATGATAGCCCGCCACCCAGGGCACGTCGCGGTCGAGGATGGCCAATGCGCCGGGCGCCACACCTTCGATGTTCGCGCGGCCCTCCGCGTCCCGGTGTGCGTTGATCTCACGCGTGACCACGCGCTGCTTGTCGTCCGGCCAAGCATAGTGCGTGAAGACCTCCGGGCTCTTCCCGTCGGCATCCTTCTCGTTCGGCCCGGGCGCGCGGCTGTGGCTGACGACGATTTCACCCATCCGCACGGCGCGGGCCGAGCGGTTCTCGGTGAAGACCATGGTCGAGGACACGTGTACGTAGGGCACGTGGGCATAGAAGGTGTAGGTAATCGACACCACCACGTCGCGGTAGGTCCGCAAGGGTCCCCATCGATGATAGCGTAGCGCCGTTTCGCCGCCTTCCAGCCTCTGATTTGGCGGCACGGCCCAGTCGTAGTCGTGGTCCCACGCCTGCGGCGGACTCCAGATGTCCGTCCCAAAATGGCAGGGAATCGTCTTGTAGAACATGCGCCGGTCATCACCATGCCCCGCGCGGCGCACGGATTTGAAGGCGCCGGATTTGGAGTCGAGCTCAATCGTGTAGTGCTCATTGCCGACCGTCAGCCCGGGCGCTTCGCCGGCGATCTCCAAGCCGTTCTCCATTCCCGCCGTGGCTAAGGCTCCGCTTCCGCGGTCGCCTTCCCCGGGTAGCCCCCAATAGAGCCGATAGGTGACCTCGTCTTGGGCGGGGCATTGAGCGAGGAAGACCACATTGACGCTCGCAGCCGGTTGCGAAACCTGGGTGCCGGGATTGGGTTGCGCCACCGTCGAGACGGTGCCGAGGGCTTGATGCGGCGTGAGTTCACCCAACTCCTCTTCGAGCAGACGGACCACTCGGATATGGTTCCGCCACTCCTGTGCCGGGTCGCCCGGCATGGTGAGCGTCACCTCGACCGGCTCGTAGGTGCGCTCCAAACCAGCAGTCTCGGCCAATACATAGTCGTATTGGAACGCGAACCGGTCCTCCCAGCCCCGAAGGTCGATACCCCCGTCCTCCCCTTGCGCGGCGAAAGCGGCGACAAAGGCGACCGTCAACAGCGAGAGCCATCCTACCCGGTTCATGCTTTGCCCTTCCGGTGATTCATCCGCCGCCACGGTCCCATACCCAGCCCACGCGACCCCTCCCCAGAGAAACATCAGAAACGACGTGTGCGCACTTACCATGGCGACCTCTCCACGATTTCGCACAGAAACGGCGTCGAGGTTTCGATCTTACCCCTAAGAGTACTTCAAATCGGACGCCCCTTCAATACACCGAATTGCCTCACAATAAACCTATTCGAAACATATACGTTGCCTCACGAAAGAAATGTGGCGTCGGTAAGTGCGGTCGGTGCTGTGGGCAGTGTGTACGTGTGCAAAGACGGTCCCGTCTTTCGCTGTGACGAGCTGCATGATCTTCCACAGGAATTCTGACGGGCTTGAGTAGCGGGGGTAGGATTCGAACCTACGACCTTATATGATCCCGAGCGTGGGTTCAGCGCAGCAGAATCGTCGTCGTAGCCCTTTTCTGGTTCATCCGGAAAGAGCGTACTTCAGTTTTTTTGGAGGCTTGCTTCCGAATCTCTTCTTGACGGGATAACGGGATAAACAGGACACTCTTGTCCTAAACAGCGGTTCGTGAACAACCCAATTCTCAGGACAGCAGTCCTGGGCCTCGTCAAATGCAGCGGACATCCATTCGAGGTAGTTCCCCGTCATCTCTGACGGTTCACTTTCCTCTGA
>JAACEL010000567.1 GCA_011682535.1 Nitrospiraceae bacterium
GCCAAGCTGAAAACCTTCAGGGAGATCGTCCCTCAGAAGCTCAACGATCCCGACGGCGAGCTGGGCTACATGCTTCGTTTCTTCCCCGAGACTATCGAACTGGGGCAGCGGATCGTCGAGGCGCTGCGCGCCGAAGGTGTCGGCTGCGCCATTCGCGGGGACAACCCGTCGCCGAACTGGCACATCTACCATGAGATGTATCCAATCACGATGCGATCGGAGGACAACGGCCCCGATTGCGCCTACACCTGTCCCCACTACCTGAAAGCGGGGGGGAAGGCCGCCTACGCCCGAGGCGGCTGCCCCGTCGCCGACGACCTGTTCGACCGCATGGTCGACGTGGGCCTCAACCAATGGTACACCGCGCGCGACTGCGCCAACGTGGCGCGCGCCATCAACAAGGTTCTGGGGGCGTACTGTACCCAAGACTCCAGCGCCGCGCGGTGGCGCTAATGGACGGTTTCGGGGCAGATGCGCGTTTCGCGGGGATTGCCGAGTTCTCCGAATTGATCACGGCGGAGTTCTACCAGAGCCTGTTGCTGGAGAATGGGATCCAGGCGTTCGTGCATGGCGCCGACGCTCACGCCCTTCAGGTTCCCGGGCTTTCCCGAGCGTTTGGACTGTCCCGCGGCATCCGGTTGTGCGTACCGACCGAACTGGCGGAAGAGGCCCGCTGTGTGTTGGAGGAATTCGACCAACGTCCCTCCGCCGACGCCGGCGTCGAGGACGAAGATGCTGAGCCCGATGACGCAGACTTCGATGAGGGTCAGGGCGACGCGGACTGGGACATGACCGAGGAAGACTACGAAGAGGAGACATTGACGGAGGGAGATGACAATTTCGAGGAACGGCGGGAGGACATTGTCCCCGACGGGGATCTCTTCGACGAATCCTTCGATGACACCGCTTCGGACGCGGGTGATACGGGCGGGTTGGCCCTGCTGTTCAAGTGGCTTCTCATTGCCGTCATCGGCATGCTACTGTTCCGCCTGTCCCTGTCTCTATTCTAGGCTGGCGTTCGCGCGGCCATTGAGGAGAATTGAAGCGCATGAACATCGTGATGCACAGCTACACCTTCCGAACCTACCCACTACGCGAAGCCTTCGCCAACGCGCAGCGCTTCGGCTGGGAAGGAATCGAGCTGCAGCCCTGCCACTTCAACCCCGAAGCTATCGAAACCGAGCTTCCCGCGGCAATCGAACTGGGACAAGGCTACGGCGTCCCTATCCGATGCGTCGACTATGGCGACGACTTCATCTCCGACGACCCCGCCACAATCGAAGCGGCTATCGCGCGGACGGAAACGGCCATCAAGGTCTGTGGCCAGAACGGGGTCCAGCTGATGAACGGCGGTGTCGGCGGGATTGTCGTCGACGACAACGACTGGGGAAAGAACGGCTCCGCCGCCGCGTCCGACATCCACTTTGAACGCGCCGCGGACGCGTTCAAGCACCTCGGCGCGGCCGCCGCGAAGCACGACATCACTCTCGTGTTCGAAATCCACATGAACGCGCTCCACGACACCATTGCGTCTACCGCCCGATTGCTCGACCTCATCGGTCTCGACAACGTTCAGGCCAATCCCGACCCCGGCAACATGTTTGCCACCTCGACGGCGGAACGCGACCCCGAAGCCCTCGACCAACTCGCGGGGCGGCTGGGCTACTTCCATTTCAAGAACTGTCGCAACGTGGCTGGCGCCTGGGATTACAGCGTCAAGCTGAGTGAAGGCGAGATCGACGTCCACAAGTGGGTCTCCAAACTGGTCGCCATGGGATATGATGGGCCGGTATGCATCGAGTATTGCGGCGCGGGCGACCCGCACGTTGCCGCCGAACAGGATCTCGCGTATCTACGCCGCTCGATCGAGTGGGCGCACTGTTTCTAGGACCGGACAGACGCAAACAAAGAGGAGTACACTCGTGAACGTTACCATGAAGACCAGCAAAGGCGACATCCATCTGCGGCTCTTCGCCGACAAGACCCCCAATACCGTCGCCAATTTCATCAACCTGGCCCAGCGCGGCTACTACGACGCCCTCAAGTTCCACCGCGTCATCGCGGATTTCATGGTCCAGGGCGGCTGCCCGCTGGGAACGGGGACCGGCGGACCAGGCTACCAATTCGACGACGAGTTCCACCCCGAACTCAAGCATGACAAACCGGGCATTCTGTCGATGGCCAACTCCGGACCGGGTACCAACGGCAGTCAGTTCTTCATCACCCACGTGGCCACGCCGTGGCTCGACGGCAAACACTCCGTGTTCGGCGAGGTCGTTGGCCCCGAAGACCAGGCCGTGATCGACAGCATCGCTCAGGGTGACACCTTGACGACCGTCGTGGTTGAAGACGACACCGCCGAGTTGTTCGCCGCCGTGCAAGATCAGGTCGATGCGTGGAGCAAGGTGCTCGACGCCTAGATTGTATACAAACGCCGGGGGCGCTGGCTCGCCTTCCAACCTGAGATTCTTGATGTACGGCGGTCGGGGTGGTACCATCGACGTATGAATAGGAAGCACACGACCCTATGCCGGATGTCGGACCGTAGGAACGACGATTTCGTTCCCGGCACCCCCGCCGAACGCCTCGCGCTCGTGTGGCCACTCACCCGCGAAGTCGTCTCCTTGAGCAAGCGTTACGATGCTGAACAAAGATTACAGAGACATGTTACACGCGTTATCCGACGGGAAGGTTAAGTACCTTCTCGTTGGCGCGTACGCCATGGCCGTCCATGGCTACCCGCGTGCCACGGTGGACATCGATATTTGGGTCATGCCGTCGTCGGAGAATGCGGAAGCCGTCTTGCACGCATTGAGCCGTTTCGGCGCTCCCGTGCATGATCTAACCAAACACGATCTTCAGACGCCGGGAACGGTCTTCCAGATCGGAGTGGCTCCCCGGCGAATTGACATCCTGACGGCTGCGTCCGGTCTCGCATTTGAAGAGGCATTCAGACACTCGAGTTTGGTGGATATCGAGGGCATCCGAGTCCACATTCCGTCCATCGATGACCTCATTCGCAACAAGAAGGCATCCGGA
>JAACEL010000168.1 GCA_011682535.1 Nitrospiraceae bacterium
AGGCAATTCAACTAGCCGGTCGGAAACCGCATCCCTAAAAGAGACCGGACGTTCAAACGGCGTTTCTTTTCCAAGTCCCAAGTGTGTTCGGTCCTCATGATAATACGCAAAGTAGGAGCGGAGAATCCTGCGCAGATGGTTTTCGTGGAAGACAATAATGTGGTCCAGACACTCGCGCCGAATACCTCCGTGAAGCCGTTCGACGTAGGAATTCTGCCAAGGGCTGTGGTATGCCGTCACCACCTCCTCGATGTCCATCGACTTGACACGTTGTCAAAACCAATCTCCATAGATGCTGTCTCGATCCCGAAGCAGAAATCTGGGCGCAGTGTCCCATGGGAACGCCTCGATAACTTGTTGCGTGGTCCATTCGTCCGTGGGATTTGCCGTTACGTTGAAGTGCACCACACGACGCCGGGCGTGACTCAAAACAACGAACACGAACAGCAGGTGAAATCGAATGGTCGGCACGACAAGAAAGTCCACGCCAACCATGTCCGACATGTGATTATTGATGAAGGTGCGCCAGGTCTGCGAGGGCGGTTTCCGTCTGTGCCGGCGCAGCAGGTTAGAGACAGTCCGCTCGGAAACGACGATGCACAAGCTCAAGCAATTCTCCATGAATTTTGGGTGCATCCCAGAGCGGATTGGCATCGGCCATCTTGAGAATCAGCTCCCGCACATCGGAATCCAGCGCGAGTCTACCACGTTTGCCAGTCCGAGACTTCCGACGCCAGTAGAGCTTGAAGGCTCTCTTGTGCCAGCGTACGACGGTGTCCGGCTGCACAATCAAAAGGGCGTCTTGCCATCCCGACCAGGCACGAGACATGACCACCCAGAACAGTCGGTCCCGCTCTTTCAACTTCGGGCGATTGTGCTTTCTCTTGAGCACGACGAGCTGTTGACGAAGGGCAAGGTTCTCAGCCGTCAAATAAGCGATGACATTGAGCTTTCGAGACAGCCATCCACAGCTGTTCTTGATGATTTTGAGCATCATTGAAGCTTACTCGGCAGATGATGTAAGTTCAATGGCAGCAACGCGGACGAATAAATGCGAACGACAGCGACGCAGCCGCCCTGTCACCCCACGAGCGGCGGGCGTCGTGGACTTCTGGGCATTACTTCGTGGCTAAGCCTTCAGGTTTCGTTCCAGAACCTTCCGATGCGTCGCCGCCCATCATGGGGCAACATCCCATCATCGCGCCGCCCATCTGATTGGACCCTGAGGCCCCCGGCATCTTGGGCATCATCCGGGCGCTCATTCGCTTACACATCTGCATCATGGTCATTGGCGAATCCGGGAGTTCGCCTAGCGCTTCTCTCTGCTCGGGGGTGAGAACGTCCAGCGCCTTCTGTCTGACCTCGTTCTCGATCTCGGCGAGTTGCGCTTGCTGTTCATCGGTCAGCCCAAGCCGATCGGCTCGACCGTAGATGGCGCAGGGGCTGTCCGCGTAGATTGGTGTCCTCATCATCACGTCCATGCGCATCCTCATCGCGTCGGGCATGTCCGACACGGCCATCATGTTCATGCACATTGGGCACATCGGTGTCTGACCACTCGCCCCTGTCTGCCCCATCACTCGGGGTCCGCCAGTGGCGGAGCCTTGCCCGGGTTCAGACGATTGAGCGTGGACTCCCGTCGCGAGTACGACTCCCCAGATGGCAGCGACGCAACCAAGCGCCATCCCTATGGCTATTTTCCTTTGTGTGTTCATGATAGTTCACCTTTCGTTGTTTTTGTTTCATTTTCCCAACAGAGGAAGGAAGCTCCCAACTGTCTTCTCGAGTTGGCTCTGGCGCCACTAGCAACATCCACGCGTTGAGGCACGCCGCTTGTACGCATGACCGGCGCAACGGCGATGATGGCCTGGCAATAGGCGGCGAGCCCTGTGCTGACAGCCACACCGATCCGCGACTGCTGACCGCACGTAGTTGGGCGAAGCATCTCCGCCCGCAGTAGACCAAGCGGTATCGCAGGGATGCTGCATGTTCCAAGAGGCGCCGGGACCACGGGCTGAGTTGTCCGGGCTCGCGGCCCACGCCACGCTGCCTGCCGCGGCTACTGTCAGTACGACAAGTATCAATAGACTCAAGTGTTTCATCTTGCTGTCTCCTTCGATCGTTATGGTTACTTTGAGCCTCGCTGCCAACAACCGTCACTACATGGGGCACCGCATCATGCGCCGATTTCTTCTCTCAGTAGGCGTCTCGTCCCTTGGGGCATCTTGTGCATCGTCAACCCACCCACGCATCCATCCGCCTCGCTGCCCGCACATGTCCATCCACGATGTGAAAACCTCTCGGTCTGGTGGCGGTGCATTGTCGCCGAGCCGCTTGAGCACTTCCCTCTGGTAGTCAGAAAGGTTTGCGGCGCGAACAACAAGGAGGTCACCTGATTCTCCCGTCAGCCCGGCACCAATCTCTACGGCCTTTCGCGCTTCCTCGAGCATCGTTTCGAGTAGTTCCTCTTTCACCCCGTCGCCACGGTTATAGGCCTTCACCACTTCTTTTAGGCGCTCCTCGGAAAAGACAATCCGTAGTTCGGCCTTTTCTTCGGGATTGATGGTCAGATAGAACTTGGCGCGCTCAGTGGCCAACTTGATTGGATACAGGAGGTCACCGGGCAGGGCGCCTGCCGACACTGTCGTTGTCCCCCAAAGCAGGGCCGCGGCCACCACCAAGATCGCTGCGGCCCGGGCCAAGGCCGGCTGATAGAGAAGGGCCGGCCAACCGCGGTGCTTTCGCCGGGAACGGGCGACGGCATCACTCGAGAAACGCGTCATGGATCGCGTCATACCAGCCATGGACGGGGACGGCGCTGGAAGGGACTCCAGGCGCGAGGCTATCGCCAGCAGCGGTCTGAGCTCCTCAGCAAATTGGGTGTGCTTTTCGAGCACATCCTCGATGTTTTGCCCAGCGCGCATTTCCTCAACGCACTCGTCCAGAATGTTCTCCAATTCTGTCATGTCACACCTCCGCCGTTTCCATCAGGTTTGATCGCAACGCGGAAAGAGCTCTGAACTGAAGGCCTCGAACGGCCTCCTGCTTTCGGTCCATTATCTCCCCAATCTCGGCGTTGGATAGCCCCTGAATGAACTTGAGTGTGATCAATTCGCGTTGGTCATCAGTAAGCTTGCCGATCGCCATCTCGATATCGTGGTGTGCGTCGTCGAGGTCCGTCGGTTCTTCCTCCGCAGCCAGGTTCGAGGCCGTATCGTCGTTCAATCTCGTTTCTCGCCGCGTTTTGGCGCTTCGAAAGTGGTCGGTCGCTACGTTTCGGGCGATGGTATACAACCACGCCGTGAACGACCCCTTTTGGCTGTTGATGGCGTTCAACATACGCAAGAAAACATCTGCAGTTAGATCTTCCGCAACATGTGCACCCACGCGATAGTGAAGGTATTTGAGGATCTTGGGATAGAAATGTTCATAAAGGATTGCCAGTCCATCCCGGTCACCTTTCCTAGCCTTCTTGAGGGCAATATCTAGTTCTTGAATGTCCAAACGCCAGTTCCTCTATGCAAGACGAGAAGGCTTCGCAAACGTTACGCGTTGTTCACATGCCTTGGGGGCGGTTGAGGCTGATGGAACAAGGTGAGGCTCAATAAGGCCAACGGCCTCGGTCATTCCGAAGCAATAAACATGAATTTTTGGAAGAACAGAAGCACCTGAGCCTCCGTTCCGGAATCAGCTCCCTATCATCAATGTCCATCTTGACCATTTCTACTTCTTCCGCTCATGTCACACAAGACGAAAAGCCTCGGAAAACGTTACGCCGTGCATTTTCCTTTTCGCGGAACTGAGGCGGTACGAGGAGCTTTCAGTAATCTCAGTCCGTTGAAGATCACAAGGAGTGAAGCACCCATGTCGGCGGCAATGGCCATCCAGAGCGTGGCAAGACCGAGCAGGGCGAGGATGATGAAGACCAGTTTAAGCCCCAGTGCAAAGACGATGTTTTGCCTGATGATGTTGAGGGTCTTGCGTGAGTGGCGCACAAGCCAGGCCAGCTTGCTCAGGTCGTCCGACATGAGGGCAATGTCGGCGGTCTCGATGGCGGTGTCGGTTCCGGCGGCGCCCATGGCGATCCCGAGCGAGGCCGACGCCATGGCTGGGGCGTCGTTCACGCCATCTCCTACCATGGCAACTTCCTTGTATTGGGCGACCAATTTCGCGACAGCGTCTACTTTGTCACGGGGAAGAAGTTCGGAATGAAACTCGTCCACGCCACATGCTTCGGCCACGGCCTTGGCCGTACCCTCGTTGTCGCCGGTTAGCATGACGACCCTCTTGATGCCCGCGGACTTGAGAGCGGCCACGGCTTGTTTGCTCTCAGGCCGGATCTGATCGGCGACGCTGATCAGACCGCATACGTGTTGCTCGTTCCCGACGATGACGATAGAATGCCCGGCGTTCTCCAATTCATTCGCCTTCTCGTGGATGTACTTATCCTCGCCGCCCTTCTCGTGAAGCAAACGATGGCTACCGATCCAGAACCGGCGGCCCTCCATCGTGCCTTCCGCGCCCCGCCCTTTGAGGATTTGGAAGTCCTCCGCGGAGCTGTGGTCGATGTCCCGCGTTCTGGCATAGCGCAAGATGGCGCGGGCGAGGGGATGTTCGCTTGAAGATTCGAGCGTGGCCGCACGGGCCAGGAGTTCTTCCTCGGTGTGGCCGTTTAGCGGTACGACCTGTTGGACTTCGGGCGCCCCCCGTGTCAGAGTCCCCGTCTTGTCCATGGCGCACACCTTCAATTGGGCAGGCTTCTCCAGATACATCCCGCCTTTGATGAGGACACCGGCCCTGGCAGCGGCGCTGAGACCCGCCACTACGCTCACGGGGGTCGAGATGACCAAGGCACACGGACAGGCAATGACGAGGATGACCAGGGCCTCGTAGAACCAGGCGTACCAATCCCCGGCCAGAATCAGGGGCGGTACAATCGCGACGAGCAGGGCCAAGACCATCATGGCGGGAGTGTAGTACTTGGCGAACCGTTCAACCCATTGCTCGCTGGCGGCCCGACGCGACTGGGCCTCTTCGACCATTCGAATGACGTGCGCCAGCGTCGTGTCATTCGCGGCTTTCGTCGCCCGGAATTCAATGGCGCCATCCTCGTTGATTGTTCCCGCGAAAACCTCGTCGCCCGCTTCCTTGGAAACGGGCATGGACTCACCGGTAATCGGGGCCTGATTGATGGTGGTACTGCCCTTGGTAACTTCGCCGTCCAGCGGGATCTTCTCGCCAGGACGGACCAGGACTGTCGCGCCGACAGGAACGTCTTCGATGGGTTTCTCTTCGACATCTCCGTCGGTCGGACAAATGTAGCGCGCCGTGGGAGGCGAAAGATCCAGGAGCGCGCCGATTGCTCTCCTTGCCCGGCTCACGCTCCAGGATTCGAGAAGTTGGGCGAGGGCGAAGAGAAAGGCGACAGCCCCCGCCTCAAACCATTCGCCAATCCCCACGGCGCCAACTACCGCGACGGTCATGAGCAGGTTCATATCCGGCCGAAGCCGTTTGGCAGCGTAAAACGCCTTGGGGAATATGAACCAGCCGCCGGTTAGGATCGCCGCAATATAGAGCAGGACGGAGAGCCACGGAAAGGCATGGCCCGTTGTTTCGCCTCCCGTTAGGGCATCGATGACACCGTGTACGTATGCATGCGATGTATAGCCCAGCGTCAGCGCCAGCCCACTTACGGCCGTCATGGTCTTCCGGCCGTGCCGCGCCCATGGCGTTTGCGCTTCCGATTCTCGCCGGACATGGTCCTGCCACAGAACGGCCTGCATCCCAGTCCTGGCGACAGCACCCACAATGTCCCCTTCACTTGGGCCATCACCGTCAACGATCACCGTCATCTTGCCGTTCAGGACGTCGAACAGCAATTGGTCCTCACTTCGCACAAGGGGCCCCACTTCGCGCTTGAGGGTGGCCACTTCCTCGGCGCAATCCATTCCGCGAATCTTAAATCTCAACTCGTCCATGTTCGCTCCTTGCGCGCCGTCCGGTCGCGCGATCATTCTTGGCTCTCCCGCATATCGGCATTCACCGCAGACGGACTCACTGGCTTGGCGGCTGTCCGTGTGCCGTCATGGGCTAAGGGAACCGAATGCCGTTCTCATTCTCAGGTGTTTGGAGCTCGATTCCCGGTTCGCGGTCCTCGAGGGCACATTGACAAGCCTCAGTATCGCAGTTTGCGGCTGCCGGAACGGGCTCGACTGTTGGTACTTCCCGCTTCTGCGTTTTCCTCTTCAATGCGCCCACGCCGTCGATGATGGCGCAGGTTGGACAAGCGCATGTCCCACCGCGGAAGTTGCTGACGATGGCTTCCGTTGGGCAATTCTCGATGCACGCCCCACACGCTTGGCAAGCATCGAGATTCGCGACTTCATATTTCTTCGCTTCGGGATCATGTCTGAAGACGTCGGATGGGCAGACAATGTCGCACAGATGACAGTTGATGCACTTTTCCTGGATGATCTCGATCTGTGTCTGCTTCACGCCGAGAACCAGTTCCTTAGGATCCTGTCGCCAGAGCGGCGACCAACTCGGCATGTCGTAGCCGACGTAAGCGGAAAGCACTACGATCCAGCCTGTCCAGCCAAGCAGGGGCCACGGAGGGAGTTGCCAAAATGTTTGGGAAAGCACGACGAATATCGCCGCTGCAAGAACGCCAAGCGACACCCCTTTTTGCACGCCCACCTTTCCGGGCAGCCAGAACACACCGACGCTAGACGCGACGGAAAGCACGAACAGCAGCGGAAGCGTCTTCCACCAGAGGCCGGTCAGCCATATTGAGCTAATGAGTAGAGGAAGTATCAGGAGTAGAACCGTGTTGAAGCCGAGGTTCGTCCCCATGACGAAACGGTCTTTGACAACGAACTTCACCCGGCGGTGCTCCCGCTCCGTGCGCGACTTCCCAGCCCGCAGATATGCTGCGAGATCTTTGATATCCGCAGGACCAAAGCGCGGTTTCCATCCCGTGTGCTCTTTCACACCCCAGAAGTTGACGCCCCTTGCGGATAGCTGCGGCAAAATGAGCCTGCGATGGTCGACGTGGTTATCGATGCCGCTTGTCTTGAGTATTGAGACGACTGTGTCAGTGGTGAAATGCCCACCACCAGCCGCGCACCAAACATTGATGCCCTTCGTCGGGGCGACGAGCAGCCAGGCATCAACCCCGTCACGCACCAGCGTCTGAATCACCTTGCGTACGGTCAGTTCATAGTTGCACGTGACCAGAACCGGTGAGGAGCGGTCAGGGTCTCCGATCCGGCGCAGCCCCGGCTTTGTCGGGAACGGAAAGAGGCGGCCAAACAGGTGCCAGACGTCCTTGAGAAAGTTCCACATCACGCTTTCTCCGCAACGACGAGCGCTAACGTGCCCAGGAGATACCGCTCCCTGTGCAGTACCCGATACCGTGTTCGGTCAAGGCGCTCTTCGAATCGCCTGAGCGCATGCGTCGTGTTTTGTGTGAGCAGGAATGTGAGCGCCGCTAAAGGCCAGCGGACGAGACGGGCGACCGATCGTTGCCACCAGCGTGAAGCCGGCATTTCGTCGGCGACCACAAGCTTACCGCCCGGCTTGAGGATGCCCGCCGAGGCCCCGATAACGTACTCCAGTTCACCTTCGGAGAGTTCACTGAAGGAAAGCGTCGCCACAATCCGGTCAAAGCGTTCCGCACCGAGTTGGTCGATCTCCGTCGCGGTCATATGGCGAAATTCCGCTCTTGGCGCAGACTCCCGAGCCACAGCCAGCATAGGCTCGGAAACATCGATACCCAGGACATGGGCGCCACGCTCCGTCATTAAGGCGGCCAGTGTTCCGGTCCCGCACCCGATTTCAAGGACATCGTTGCCCGGTTCCACCCAGATCGAAGCGATTTCCCGCTTGATGCGGTCAATCCGTCCCAGCGTGAGGAGCCGCATACCCCGGTCGTACTTAGCCGGGGTTTGCTCCAGCATTTTCATGTAAACCAGCGTCGACATTATCCTGTCCTTATCTTTCGTGCCCGTCTAAGCAACCTGTCCTTATCTTTCGTGCCCGTCTAAGCAACACGGTGTAGCCAATGAGGATCGAGAGGAGTGTCAGGACGAAAGTGAACGGCTTGGTGACGCCCAGGAATTTCGGGCCGAGAAGCCCCAGATAGATCGGGAGCATCGGCGACCCGCAACATCCGGTAAGAAAACACACGCTGACCCACAGCAGACCGCCGAGCGCGATCCCACCCGTCGACGCGCCCAGGGACTGGCGGCGCATATTGACCGCACGCGTCAAGGCGAACGTGACGAACGCGCCAGCGAGTCCGTACGACAGGCCGAGCCAGTAGTTTCCGGGCTCGAAGTAGTGCATCAGGCGCGATTGCTCGGGCTGCTCGAATTCAAAGGAAGCCCATGCCCCGTTCCCGCTCGAACTCGAAACCGGCCGCGTGGCGTAAAAGAAATGGCCGATCAGAATCGCCGCGAAGACGCATGATATGAACAACCACCTCATGGCGATTTTTCCAGACGACTCGCCTCAAAAACCAAGCCCTTCTCGCTCTGGACTATCCGACCGGTGACCCGAACAAGGGTTGCCAACGACGGAAGCTCGCCATCGGCCTTTACGGGCAGGAGATTGTCCGTGCAGTCCAATTCGCCGCATTCCGCGTATTCTCGGGAATCGATTACACCGAAAACGCCGTCTGACTGGGACACGCCGGCCACGACCCCCTCCAACACGATATTGCCCGCGAACCGCCCGGGGTCCTTTGCCAAATCATCGACGTGGACGGCCTCCGAAAGCACTGCGGGCGGCGGCGTAGCAAGGGCCTCCTTGCGGACTGGCCTCTCCCTGGCTTGGGTAAACGAGTACACGATCCCAGCGACGACGATCATTGCCGCCAGCATCACAACAATGGTTCCGCTTTTCATGGTGCGACCCTTTCCATTTCGCCCCGTCCCGACACCCGAGTCGCGGCGCATCCCGTGAGACACCACCCGCGGTCCAGCAACTCCACGGTGCACGGATCCACGATCCGATAATGAATCTGAAGGCCTTCCCGTCGCGATGCGACTATCCCGCGATCAGCCAGGCGTTGAAGCTGGTTCGAGATGGCCTGCGCCTTCATCCCCAACGCTTCGGCAAGGTCCGTTACGCAGAGCTCCCCCTGTTGGACCAAGGCATGAAGCATTCGAAGACGAGTGCCGTTTGCCAGCATCTTGAACGTGGATTCGAGGGCGCTCGCCTGGGCTTCCGACAGCAACGCTCGATCCCTGAGTTCCACGTTGGGTATACAACACTGTTTTGTCTCGATTCCCATCCGACGATCTCCCAGAGTGCTCGTGCCACGCATCTTATTACACGATACCATGGAATAGTGTAAAAGTCAAGCGCGGTTTCTCGTACAGCACAATTCGGGCTCTTCCAATTTTTGCGTACTTCGTTCTGATACCGCCTTTTTGACGGGATAACAGGATGAACTGGATGATTTGCATCCTGTAAACCCAAGGCGCAAGTGTCTTGCTTTTCCCGCCGGCTATGCCGTCATTCCCGCGAAAGGGCCTGGGTTGGAAGTAAAACTTGGGCACAACGTGTCATTTCGAGC
>JAACEL010000169.1 GCA_011682535.1 Nitrospiraceae bacterium
ATGACGTCCGCCGTTCCAAGGACAGACAGCCTATCCGCCGCGCATGCGCAACATCGGCACGTCACCGGTTACCCTTCATCTGACTTGTCAGAGTGCGTTCTCCGCCTCAATGATCTCCAGAAGTGAATCGGGGTGAATCGTGAGAGGTTCACTTGGCGCGCAAGCGGGCGGGTTGACACTTGGTTTGAGAGAAGCTAGACTACCGGTAAGTAGGGGTAATTAGTTACTGTGGCTCCGTGCGGGCCTCTCTGCGCCGGAGGGGGGTGACGGCGCGGTTTGGTGAGGGGAGCACAGGTTCACACCAGCTCCCTGCGGCTCGGTGAGTCGGCGATAATAACAGAGGTATGTGAAATTGACGGAACCATCCACACGCTGGACCATCTATGACATTGCCCGGCACGCTGGCGTGTCCGCGAAGACGGTCAGCCGTGTCATCAACGGCAAATCCGGAGTGGGCCAGGAGACTCGCGAGCGTATTCTGGCCCTGATCAAGCAGGTGGGGTACTACCCGCATCTCGGCGCTCGCTCGCTGCGCGGACGCCGCCAGGGGTGCATCGGCCTGGTACTCTCGGAGCCGTTGGACGTGGTTCCGCTGAGCCGGGAACTGCTGCTGTGGCTGTTCCAGGAGTTGTACCTGGTGTTCGGCTCGAAGGGGGAGCGTATCTGCTTCGACCTCAATCCGTATAGCGAGTCGCCGAATGGCGACTACGGCCGGAGCGTGTGGGACAAGCTGTTTACGGCGTGTGTGGTTGTAGGGCCGCTGCTGCTGGAGGATACGACGGTGCGCCGGATCCACGACACCGGTCTTCCATACGTGTCTTTGGGACGCCTGGACAGTTTTCCCGAATGCTGCAGCGCCGCGGTGGACTACGAGGAAGGCACTTACCTGAGCACGAAGTTCCTGGTGGAACGCGGCCACAAGCGCATCGCGATGCTGAAGGCGCTGTCGGGCTTCCAGCCTGGCCTGGAGCGCCGCCGGGGCTATCTTCGGGCGCTGGAAGAGGCTGGCATCGAACCGGACGAGCGTCTGATCCGCTCCGTGACGTTCGGGGCTCGCAACATCGCCAACGTGGTGCACCGGCTTCTGGTCGACGACAGCGTGACGGCGCTGGTGGACTGCAGCGGCACGGAGGACGCGGCCAATCTGCGCGAGGGCGCGCGCCGGGCAGGACGCGTGCCCGGCGATGACTTCGAGGTGGTGGTGTGGACATACTCGAGCACGTCGCCGGTGCTGCGCGAAGCGTGCGCGCACCTGTGGCTTCCGGTGCGCGAGGCCACGGCGGAAGGCATCGAGCTGTTGTCCGACTGGTTCTACGGCAAGCGCGACGAACCGTTCCAGGTGCTGTACCGCCCGGTTATCCGCGATATCGTGGGCGACACGGAGGCCCCTAGGCCACTCCCGGTGTTCGAGATCCTGGAATAGGATGCCATCCACGCCGGGCGGCAGTTGGACCGGCGATTCCGGACGCTGCGTTTCTGCCGACACGGGGGTATCATGCGGCGCTTCCCGCGGCTCGTCAGTGGTTAGGGGACACCTATCGTGCCTTTATTCTTCGGTTCACGCCACTTGCGAGGACTCGCGCCGTTCGTGAGACGCCACTCCAACCTGACGGCATCCCTGATCGGGATGGCGGGTGTGGCCTTGGCGTTGATCGCGGTGGAAGCTGCGGTTCGTCTGTCGGTAAAGACACGCCTCATCACGCCGCGCCGCGTGGAGACGGTGTATACACCCGACCTGTGCCGCCATGGCCCCCCCTACGGCTACGAGTTGATCCCCAACCGGCGCGTGCGTGCCGTGCAGACGATCAACGGCACGATGGCCTTCGAAACCGAGTACACTATCGACGCACAGGGCTGGCGCGTCACACCGGTGGAGTCGCGAGCGGGGCGCGAACGATTCATCGCCCTGTTCGGCGGGTCGTTCGTGTTTGGCGAGGGCCTGGCCGACAACGAAACGCTCCCCTACCACCTGGGGCAGGCGGCACGCGGCCACATGCCGTACAACTACGGTTGCCCGGGGTACGGCCCGCAGCAAACGCTGTTGCGATTGGAGCGAGAATCGCTTCGCGAGACGATTGACGAACCGGTGGGCGTGGGTATCTTCGTTTTCATTCACGAGCACATCCGCTATGCGGTCGGCACGATGCGCGTATGCGGCATGTGGGGCAGCGAATTCCCCTACTACCGGCTGGACGGCGACCGGGTAACGTATCGTGGGAGTTTCCGCGAGGGACGACCGCTCCTGTCACGACTGTATCCATTGGTGTATCGAAGCGTCGCACTGCAGTATTTCAACCTCGACTGGCCGTTACGCATGGGGAAGCGCCACGCGGATCGTACCGCGGCCATCATCGCGGAGATTGGGGCTCGTTTCAGCGAGCAGTTCCCCGGAAGCGCGTTCCATGTGGTGATATACCCCGGCATGTTCGAGGAAGGAAACCCGGAGCTGCTGCATGGCCTGGAATCCCGGGGCGTGTCGTATATCGACTACGAACACCTGCTCGACGAGGTCAAGTGGCCACGCACGCTGCCCGGCGGACAGCCGACCACGCAGGCGCACCAAGCGGTGGCCCGCCGGCTGGCCGGGGATCTTTCCATTGCGGTCGAACCCGGGCCAGCGGGCGTCAAGGCGCCATAGCCACCGCAGCTCGCGTAAAGGTCAGATGGCTTTCGTCGAGAGGTCAGCGACGAGTTTGCTGAAGGCGCCGGGATCGGGCAATTGGCCGCCCTCGGCAAGCACGGCGAGGCCGTAGAGCAGTTGGGCGTATTGATCCAGTGCATCGTCGTCGTGATCGGCCTCGAAAATCTCGTGCAGCCGGGCGAGGACGGGGTGCGTGGGATTGAGTTCGAGGATGCGCTTGGTGACGGGGACATCCTGGTTCATGGCGCGCATCATCTGAACGAGTTGTGGGCTCATATCGTGCTCTTCGCCCACGAGGCACGCGAGCGATGAGGTGAGCCGATTTGACAGACGCACCTCTTTGACGTGGTCGTCGAGTTTGTGCTGAAGGCACTCGAACAACGAGGCGAACTTCTCTTCGACTTCTTTGCGTTCCTCTTCGGCCGCTTCTTTGTCTTCTTCGGGGGCAAGATCGACGGCGCCCTTGCCGACAGATTTGAGCGGCTTGCCGCCGTACTCGAACACGGATTGCAGCCAGACTTCGTCGACAGGGTCGGTCAACAGCAGGACCTCGTGCCCTCTGTCGCCGAAGGCTTCGAGGTGAGGCGAGTGCTCGACCATGGCGCGCGACTCGCCGGTCATGTAGTAGATGACGTCTTGCCCCTCGGGCATGCGATCGGCATATTCCTTGAGTGAGGTCAACGCGTCGGGTGAACCGGTGGATTCGAGCAGGAGCAGGTCGAGCAGGGCGGCCTGGTTGTCGCGGTCCTGGAATACGCCTTCCTTGAGCACGCGGCCGAACTCGCGCCAGAAGGTGGTGTATTGCTCACGCCGCTCGTCGCGCATCTTGGCGAGGGTGTCGAGCACTTTGTTGACCACGCCTTTGCGAATACGCTGAATCTGCCGGTCTTGCTGGAGCATTTCACGCGAAATGTTGAGCGAGAGGTCTTCGGAATCGACCACGCCTCGCATGAAGCGAAGGTATTCGGGCAGGAGCACTTTACAGTCGTCCATGATGAACACGCGGCGCACGTAAAGATGGATCCCGTGGATGTTGTCGCGGCTGAACAGATCGAAGGGGGCTTTCGTGGGGATGAAGAGCAGCATGCGGTATTCGAGGGTGCCCTCGATCTTGGCCTGAATCCGTTCAAGCGGCTCGCCCCAGTCATGTGAGATGTGCTTGTAGAACTCCTTGTACTCGTCTTCTTCGACCTCGGACGGGTCTCGCAGCCAGATGGCCTTCATCGAATTGAGCGTCTCCAACTCGACGGTGACGACGTCTTCGCCGTCCGGCTTGGGCTTGCCCTCGTCGTCCAGTTCCGGGGAGCGGTGCTCGCAGTTCATCCGTATGGGATAGGCGACGAAGTCGGAGTACTTCTTCACAAGCCGTTTGATCACCCACTCACTCGTGTAGTCCTCAATGTGTTCTTCGGTGTCGGCAGGCTTGAGGTGCAACGTGACGGTAGTGCCGGCCTCGGGACGCTCGGCCTGCTGGAGGGTGTAGGTGCCTTCGCCGGCGGACTCCCACTTGACGGCCTGCTCCTCCCCCACGCGCCGGGTGACAAGCGTAACCTTGTCGGCCACCATGAAGCAGGAGTAAAACCCGACGCCAAACTGGCCGATGAGGTCGGGGGTAAGCGCGTCTTCGCGCGCCTGCAGGGCGTCGAGGAACTGGCGCGTTCCCGAGCGGGCGATGGTGCCGATGAGGTCGGTGACCTCTTCGCGACTCATGCCGATACCGTTGTCGGACACGCTCAAGGTACGCGCCTCGGCGTCGGCCTCGATGAAGATCTGCAATTCCGTGCCGGCCGGGATAGCCTCAGGGTCGGTGACGGCCAGGAAACGGCGTTTGTCGAGGGCATCGGAACTGTTGGAAATCAGTTCGCGCAGGAAGATCTCCTTGTTGGAGTAGACGGAGTGGATCATCAGATCCAGCAACTGCCGGGCCTCAGTCTGGAAGTCAAAGGTCTCGATAGAATCGCTCATGGTATCCTCCCACGATCACGTAGAACGCGCGCCAACAAATTCAGACAACGGTCCACGATCCTAGCGGACAGCGCACAAACAAAGCAATTGGCCGCCGTCGGGTGAGCCGTGGGAACCCTGAGGGGCAGCGCGAACCGGAGGGTTTATTGAATGGCCCTGGTATCGAAGTGTAAGATCGTATGCTTGCGTTTGTAGGCCGTTTCAAGAGGGAGAATTCCATGCAGACCGCGGAACGTTTGGCGAAAATCCCGCCGTATCTGTTTGTGACATTGCGGAACAAGATCAATGAGGCGAAGAGACAGGGGGTGGACGTGATCAGTTTGGCCATCGGGGATCCGGTGGACCCGGCGCCGGATTCGGTGATCGAGGCGCTGGCGGCGGCGGCGAAGGATCCGGAGAATCACCGGTATCCGACGGATGAAGAATGGGGGATGCTGGCGTTCCGGGAGGCGGTGGCGCGCTGGTATGACCGGCGTTACAACGTGCAACTCGACCCGTCTACGGAGGTGGTTGCGCTGATTGGTTCGAAAGAAGGCTGCCATCATTTCGCGTTGGGGGTGGTGAATCCGGGCGACACGGTGCTGGTGACGGATCCGGGTTATCCGGGTTACAGGCCGAGCATATGGTTTGCGGGAGCGGAGCCGGTGGCGGTGCCGATGCTGCAGGATAATGATTTTCTTCCGAAGCTGGACGAGATCCCCGCGGATGTGGCGAGAAAGGCGTCTGCTTTCTATCTGAACTACCCCAACAATCCGACGGGGGCGGTGGCGACGCGTGCGTTCTTGGACGAACTGGTGGCGTTTGCGAAGAACAACGATATCGTCATCTGCTATGACAATCCGTACAGCGAGGTGGTGTTTGGCGTGGAGCGTTTGAGCTTCCTGAACGCCGAGGGCGCCAAAGACGTCGGTGTGGAGCTGAATTCGCTGTCAAAGCCGTTCAACATGACGGGCTGGCGGATCGGGATGGCTTGCGGCAGTCCGGAGATCGTGGACGCTATCGCGACGGTAAAGGCCAACACGGACTCGGGCATTTTCAACGCGGTCCAATACGCTGGGATCGAGGCGCTGGATTCTTGTGATGCGTTTACGGAGAAGATGCTTGGCATCTATTCGGCGCGCCGCGAGCGGGTGTTGTCGACGCTGCGGAATCTGGGGTGGGACTATGATCCGCCCAAGGGCGCGTTCTACCTTTGGGTACCGGTCCCGAAGGGATATACGTCGGCGGAGTTCTGTGACTATCTGTTCGACGAGTGCGCGGTGGTGGTGGCGCCGGGAGCTGCGTACGGCGCGAACGGCGAGGGCTTTATTCGCTTCTCGCTGACGGTGACCGAGGATCGTCTAGACGAGGCTTTGGCGCGGATGCGCGACACGCTGCCTATGTTTGAGTTTGGGGAATAGCGGGTCGGGCGGAACTGCCGGACCCGTTCGGATATAGAGGTGTTGAATGAGTGCCTTTGGCACGGAGATAGACCCGAGGTGTGTGTGTATCTTCGACGGAGCGAAGTCGAAGAGTGAAGCGTTGGACGTGTTGGTGGCGTTGGCGGCGGATACTGGCGCGCTGGCGGATGCCACGGCGTTTCGCGAGGCGATTCGCACCCGTGAGAACACGCGGAGCACGGGGATTGGCAGCGGTGTGGCCATCCCTCACGCGCGGTTGGCCACGGTTTTGCGGTCCACAATCGTGGTAGGGTTGTCGGCTGAGGGAATTGCGTTCGAGGCGGTGGATGACCAGTCGGTCAACATCGTGGTGTTGTTCGCGATGCCTGAAGGTGCGGACAAGCTGTACTTGCAGTTGCTGGCGCAAGCGATGCTGGCGCTCAAGACGCCGGGCTTTTCGGAGCGCTTGTTGGGGTGCCGCAACGCCGCGGATGCGGCTGATGTGTTGAATGCTTTTAACGGCAGAGCGAGAAGTTAGGAGCCTAGAGCAGTTTAAGTAGTTCTGTGGCCGCAACTGCGCCAGCGAGGACAAGGCTGACTGGGTTCCTTAGGACACGCGCCTGGCGTGTTCCTCAAATGGACAGGCTGTTGTGCATCCAGAGAGCCATTGATTAAGTGTGCGCCAGGGGGGCGTGCAAGCCGCGGAGGACGGGTCGAAATGGGCAAGCTGCCATACGCACTTCAACTGTACACGGTTCGCGAGCCACTGGAAAAGGACGTGCCGGGCACTCTGGCCGCCGTACGCGAGATTGGCTATAAGTACGTCGAGGTCGCCGGAACCGCGGGTCTGAGCAACGCCGATTTCAAGCGGCAGTTGGATTGGGCCGATCTGAAAGCGATCTGCGTTCATGTGGGCTACGATCAGGTCGTGGGCGACGTGCCGGGCGTGATCGAGACCGCGCACACTTTGGGCGCGGAGGCCGTGGCGATCGGCGGTATTGACGCAAAACTTACACCGGACAAGGAAGGCTGGGCGGCGTGTGGGCGTGCGCTCGATGCGAGTGGCGCGCGGTTGCGTGAGGCGGGCATCACGCTGGCGTATCACAACCATGCGCACGAGTTCGACCAGATTGACGGCGAGTACCCGCTCGATATCCTGTTCAACGCCGCGACGCCAGAGAACTTGGGCGCTGAGTTGGATACGTACTGGGTGAAGTACGCCCGCCTGAATCCCGTCAGCTTCATCGAGCGCTACAAGGGCAGGTGTCCGCTGTTGCATGTCAAGGACATGTTGGACACCAAGTCTCGTGCGTTTGCGGAGGTGGGCCGGGGTATTATCGCATGGCCACCGATTTTTGAGGCCGCAGAAGCCGCCGGCGCCCGGTGGCTGATCGTGGAACAGGACGTGTGCGCGAACGATCCGATCGAGTCGGCCGCTGAGAGTGCGGCGTTCATGGCTAAGCACTAGCCCGGCTAGGGGCGTGGACAGAGAGTAACCTGGAGTCGTGGGACGAATCGTGACCATGAACGTGGATGAGGCGATGAAGCGCCCGAACAAAATGCGTGGCTTGGTGGCGCTAACGGTGGCGGCCGTGCTGTGCGCGGGCCTGTCGTCGTGCCGCGAGTGTGTGATCCGTGGTACGGTGGTGGACTTTGCGGGCGAGGCCTTGCCGGGGGTGGCCGTGGGCACGGCGGATGGTGACCGCCAGGCGCTGACGAACGCATTGGGCGAGTACAAGCTCAAGTGCAAGACGGGGACGATGGAGTTGTGCTTCATAAAGACCGGCTACACCGCAGGGCATCTGGCGCTCGACATCGCTGAGCCGCGTTCGGTGACTGCGCGCCCCGTGGTGTTGTGGTGCCTGCCGCCTGGGGCCGGCATCTATCTGCTCGAGGATTACGCGTACCGCAAGACCTTCTCGATGGCGCCGCGGCCGTTTGCCTCCAAGAGCGGTGGTCTGGTATACGGCTTAAACCAGCTTCCCGAGTTGCCCGAGACGGTGGCCGGGCGCCCTCAGATTATCTCCCACAAGCTTCCGTTCCACGATGTGGCGGTCTGCCGCTTGGACACGACGGAGGCGTCTCCGTTGGAGGCGGTGGACACGACGCAGGAGGTGTGGGTGGAGGCGGAACCGCTGGTCGTGGCCGTTCGGCCCATCGACGAGCCCGAGCGGGCGCTGTGGGAGATTCAGTTGTCGGACGACCTGGCGCCGGGCGTATATGCCGTGCACTGGGGCGCCTTGAATGGACACGAAAGCACGGACCCGAGGGTGTTCCTGTTCCGTGTGCAAAACAGCGCGCCGACGGATCCGCCGCTGGATAAAACGACGGAGGAAACGGCGGAGAAACGGGCTGAATCGTAGACCACGTACATCCGGCGGAACGGTCGGAGCGAGGCAATACCCCTAAGGAGAATCGAATGAAGACGCAGTTTGTGGCCCGTCTGCAAGAGGGCGACACGGTCAATGATCATTTCCTGGCGGCGCGCAAAGACTTGCGTACCCAGAACAACGGCGGCAAGTTCCTCGGCATGGTCTTTCGCGACCGCACCGGCGAAGTGGGCGGCATACTCTGGAACAACGCGGAGTCGGTGTCGGCCCTGTTCGAGGTGGGCGACGTGGTTAATGTGCGTGGTTCTGTAACCACTTACCAGGGGCGGCTGCAGATTCGTGTTGATCAGGTGCTCCCGCTACGCGATGAAGACTACGAGCGCGCGGATCTGGTGGCAAGTCCGACGGACGGCGCCGAGGACATGGCGAAGTTCCGGGCGATCCTCGACACCATCGAGGACGAGTGGCTCAAGAAACTCGTGGGCCTGTTTCTCGACGACGAGGGCTTCGTGGCGGGGTTCACGGGAGCGGCCGCCGGCAAGAAGTGGCACCACGCGTATCCCGGCGGACTGGTGCGGCACTGCTGCGAGATTGCACGGATCGCGCTGACGGTGTGCGAGTTGTTCCCCAATATCAACCGCGACGTGCTGTTGACCGGCGTTCTGCTTCACGACGCGGGCAAGCTCGAAGAAATGTCGCACGACTTGTTCGTCGATTACACGACGGCCGGGAAGCTGCTGGGGCACCTCCATATCGGCGCCGATATGGCCCAGCGGAAGATGGATTCCATTGAGGGGTTCCCGGAGACGCTACGGCTGTCCGTGCTGCACTGCATCTTGGCCCATCACGGGGAATTGGTCAACGGCTCCCCCGTGGTTCCCAAAACGCTGGAAGCCATGGTGCTCTACCACTGCGACAACCTGGATGCACAGGCCGACGCCTTGACCCGCGTGATTCAGGAAACCCAGGATGGGCGCAAGGAGTGGTCGGACTACCTGCCGCTGATCGAACGGCAGGTCTGGGCACGGCGCGAATAAACCCCTTCGCGCTGCACGGCGCGTCCGTGAGACAGATGCCCTGATGCCGGCTAGAGCGTTTCACGATTCATCTGTCGTCTATCTGCGACAGCGAGGACAAGGCTGACAAGGAACAAGAACGCAGCCATAGCGAGCTAGGGCGAGTTCTTGTGACGCGGGCAGCCGATGCCGCAACAAGCAGATTGGCGACAGATGAATCGTGAAACGCTCTAGC
>JAACEL010000170.1 GCA_011682535.1 Nitrospiraceae bacterium
TGCTGACGGGCGACCCCTACCGCGCCGTCACGATGTTGATCGTCGGGTGCCCCTGCGCGTTCGTGCTCGCCACCCCCACCGCAGTGATCGCGGCGCTCGGCCGCGCCTCCAAGCGCGGCATCCTTGTGAAGGGAGGCAAGTATCTCGAAGCCTGCGCGAAGGTAGACGTAGTCGCCTTTGACAAGACGGGCACGCTCACGTCGGGCGACTACCGGCTTTCCGATGTGATCCCGCTGGACGGAGTCGCCAACAACGACCTGCTTCGCCATGCGGCGCGTCTCGAAGCCTCGGCGGAGCACCCTATCGCCCACGCCATCGTGGCGGAAGCCACACGCCGGGGCTTGCGCGTTTCCGCGGCCCCCAACATGAGGCGCGAAGCCGGACTTGGCGTCACGGAGATCGTCGATGACGCTGAGAGCTGTGCGTGGCGCATCGGGAACGAGCGCTTCCTCGAACGCCACGGGGTGGCCATCCCACCGCCTACGGTAGAGAAGGTAGAAGCCCTGCGCGAGCAGGGGCTGTCGGCGTTGTACCTGGCTTATGGAGACTGCCTCAAGGGGATACTAACGCTGGAAGACCAGGCGCGTCCCGAGGCGGAGCCCGCCCTCGAGGCGCTCCGCTCGACCCACTCACAAGCCACCATTATGCTGACCGGAGACGCCAGGACAGTGGCAGCGCGTGTGGCCGGAGAGCTGCGGTTCGAAGACGCCGACGTACATTCCGAGAGCTTGCCGGAAGACAAGTACGCCCACATTGCCGCGCTTCAAGAGGCAGGCAGACGGGTCTGCTACGTGGGCGACGGCGCAAACGACGGCCCCGCGCTCGCTGTCGCCACGGTGGGTGTCAGTATCGGATCGCGCGAGAACACCGTGGCCTTGGAAACGGCCGATATCGTCCTGATGAAGGACGGCTTGTCGGGCCTGCCGTTCCTGTTCAACCTGGCCAAGACCACCACGCGCACCATCAACCAGAACCTGATCCTGTTCGGCCTGCTCTTCAACGCCGGCATGCTCTACCTCTCCGCCTCCGGCGCGCTCACCCCCATCATGGGCGCCCTCGGCCACAACCTGGGCTCCGTGGCCGTCGTTCTCAACTCCGCACGGCTGCTCAGATTCAAGGACGCCGCGTAGCATGAGCTACGACGGGGTCGGTGTATTACCCCTTAACCCGCATCGCTCACTATTGCTCGCAGCAGAGCGTTTGGTGAGCGATGCGGGTTAAGCACTTGGCCGATTTCGAGGCATTCGGCGCGTTTTTTCTCCCGGGAAGTCATACGGCTGAAGGTCATGTGGTCTTTGCGGTGCGCCATGGCGCCTTGGACTGGTATGATTGGCCCTTCAGGCCACCAATCGGTATCCGGCGACTTTAGAGCAGTTTAAGTAATTCTGTAGCCACACCTGCTTGCTGTGGCACCCGTCACGATTGTGGGGGCTAACCGGCGATTCCGAATCACACCTCGGATTGGATTTTTCCCGGAGGGAGTGTGTAGGCTCCTGTTGAACGACGCGTGAACACGGCGCGTCCCCAGTGTCCGTCAACAAGGCCGAGGAGTCACCGCGCCATGCATGCATGCCTGAACCCGGTAACCGCCCGTCTGCCCGAGCCCGAGGACTACGTGCGCCTCGCGGCGCGGTCGGGTTTCGCATCCGTCGACGGGAGCGCCGCCCAGTGGCACGATTGGGTGCAACGCACTTCGCTCGGCCACGTAGAGGACTTCTGCGCGGAGCTGAACTGTAAGGTGGGCCACGGCGGCCTGCCGACGAACTTCCGCGAGGGCGAAGATGCTTTTGAAGCCGACCTCGGCAAACTACCCGCCATCGCCGCCACGAGCAAGGCCCTGGGTACGCGCGGCATGGCCACGTGGATCGCCCCGGCGACGGCCGGCGATGTGGCGGAGTTCCGCGCCATGCACGTGGGCCGCTTGCGAAAGGTTAGCGCCATACTCAAGGACGCGGGCCTATGGCTCGGCCTCGAATTCGTCGGCCCCAAGACCAGCCGCTCGAAAGGAAACCCGTTCGTGTACGACATGCCCGGCATGCTGGCGCTATGCGACGAAATCGACCCCGAGGCCTGTGGACTCCTGCTCGACAGCTATCACTGGTACACGTCGCACGGCACCGTCGACGACATCCTCGCGTTAAAACCCCAACAAGTCGTCCACGCGCATATCAACGACGCCTACCCCGGCCCGATCGACGAGTTGATGGACCTCAAGCGTCTGCTGCCCGGCGAAGGCGTCATCGACCTCAAGGCGTTTCTCACGTCCCTGGACAAGATTGGCTACGACGGACCTGTCGCCGTCGAGACGTTCTCGGAAGAACTCAAGCGCATCGGGCCTGAAGAGGCCGCCCGCCGCGCGGGCGAAGCGATGCGCTCCGTCATGGACTGTCTGCAGTAACCATCGGAAAGGTGTTTAGCATGCCGGTTCAAGCAATTCGTTGGCAGGATGGCCAGCTCTTCATCATCGACCAGACCCTACTCCCCACCGAACACATCGAGATCCGCCTCAACACCCTCGGTGAGGTGTGGGAAGCCATCAAGATTCTTCGCATTCGCGGCGCACCCGCCATCGGGATCTGCGCGGCGTTCGGTGTCGTGGTCGGGGTGAAAGAGAAGGCCCCGTCCGATGTCGAGTCGGCTTTCGAAGTGGCCCAGGACGCCGCCGACTATCTGGCTACGTCGCGTCCGACCGCCGTCAACCTGTTCAAAGCCACCGGCCGCATGAAGGTGACTGCGGACGCCAACCAGGGCGCATCCTCGACCGACGCCTTCATTCAGGCCCTCGAAGCCGAAGCCATCGCGGTGTTCGACGAAGATCAGGCGGCTTGCAAGGCCATGGGCGACTACGGCGCGTCACTCATCCAAGACGGCGACGGTGTGCTCACCCACTGCAACACCGGCGCCCTCGTCACTGCACTGAACGGCACCGCCCTCGCCGCCATGTACCGCGCCCACGAACTGGGCAAGCAATTCAAAGTCTACGCCGACGAGACCCGTCCGCTGCTGCAGGGCGCACGCCTGACCGCCTGGGAACTCATGCAGGCCGGAATCGACGTCACCCTCATCTGCGACAACGCCGCCGCGCAAGTCATGCGCGAAGGGCGCATTCAACTCGCCATCGTCGGCGCCGACCGCATCGCCGCCAACGGCGACACCGCCAACAAGATCGGCACCTACGGCGTCGCCGTGCTCGCCAAGGCCCACGACATCCCCTTCTACATCGCCGCCCCCATGAGCACCTTCGACCACGAACTCGAAAGCGGCGACGGCATCCCCATCGAGCAGCGCGACCCCGAAGAGGTCACCCACGGATTCGGACGCCAGACCGCGCCCGACAACTGCCCCGTCTACAACCCCGCCTTCGACGTGACCCCCGCCTCGCTCATCGCTGGAATCGTCACCGAGAAAGGCATTCTCAGGCCACCCTACACCGAGTCGATTGCGGCCGCGAGATAGGACGCCGGAGACGGGACGACGTCTCCGCGCCGCACCCGCCCTATTTCACCTCGACGACGGTGCCTTCTTGCACGGACTCGATAGCGGCGGCGAGGATCTTCTGTGCGGCGAGCGCATCGGCGCCGGAGCCGTCGATCTGCTTGGGCGGCACGCCCTGGAATACCTGCTCGACGAAGCGCTGGATGCGATTGCGGAAGGTGTCTGCGAAGGTCTTCTCGCTGAAGGGACCGAATGCGGTGTTGGTGATTACCGTCTTCTCGGCGCTGCCGGCGGGATACAACGTCAACTGGTCGAACATGTCTTCCAGCACGAACCGCCCGTCCGTTCCGGCGACTTCGCACCGTTCCATCGGATGGCCGCGTTCGATGTCGTAGCTACCGGTCAACCCACCAACCACGCCGTTGGCGAACTGCATGTTGAAGTGCGCGGTCGACCAGATGGATCGTCCCGGTCCTTTTATCGCAAAACACTGCACGTGGGTAATGTCGCCGCAGTAGTAGCGCATGACGTCGACGGTGTGTGGATGCAGGGCTTTGAGATGAAACCACGGCGACGATTCGACCGGGTTCTTGATCCACATCGCCATGTTGATGAACAGCAAGTCGCCCAGGCGTCCCTCGTCGACCCAGTTCTTGGCCTTGCGCGCCAGCGGCGTGAAACGGTGGTTCAGGTTGACACCGTACCGTAGGCCCTTCTTCCTCGCCAGCGCCACCATCTCCTCGGCCTTGTCGATCTCGTTCGAGATGGGCTTCTCGCCCAACACGTTGCACCCCGCTTCGAACGCCTGCATCGTGGGCTCATAATGGTCGCTGCTGTACTCATAGCCCCCCGTCGTGATCCCACAAATATCGGGTTGGAGTTGCGCCAGCATCTCCCCCGCATCGTAGAACGCCGGCACGCCGAGACGCTTCGACGCCGCATCCGCGCGCTCCTTGTTGATGTCACACACCCCTACCAGCTCGCTCAGCGCAAACTCCTGGTAACAATCCGCGTGCAAATTCCCGATTGGCCCCATCCCAACGATCGCAACACGTAACACAGCGCACTCCTAATTCGAATCTCCTATCCCACCTGCCGCATCACGGACGTTGCGCGGCAACGGATTTGGAGATCACTACTGCCGCGTCCGAGAACACGGACACAACGGCGGCATTTTACGCCCACTCCCACCCAGAATCCAGGGATTATCAAGAAATGTCCGCCTACCCAGATTGTGGCTCGAATGCTCGTTCACGTCCCACTCCTTCCCAAACTGTTCCTACCCGTTCAACTTCTTCGCGAAGACCCAGTCGCACAACCGGGTCGGCATCATCGAAACGATCGCCATCTGCAGCCGCACATGCTTCCCGACCAGATAGCGCGTCTTCGGCCGCGCCGCCGTCAACGCATGCTCGACCTTGTCGGCGACCGCGTCGGCCGGCAGCGCATCCCGCTCTATCTCCCCGACCAACGCCCCCATCTTCGTCATGACGGCGCCGTAGTATTCACGGCAGGCCGCGGGCATGGCGTCGCGCGCCGCGCGGCCCTCCTGGCGCGACTTCTCCCAGATAGGCGTCGCGATGGGGCCGGGCTCCACCAGCGCTACGTGCATACCCCAGGGCCGCAACTCGACGCGCAGGACATCGGACAGGGCCTCCAGCGCGAACTTGGAGGCCGCGTAGGCGCCCACCATCGGCGCCGCCACGAGTCCGGACACGGAACTCATGTTGACGATGCGCCCCCGTGCCACGCGCAGTTGCGGCAGAAAGGCTTGCGTCACCGCCATCAAACCGATGACATTAACGTCCAACTGACGCCGCAGGTCTTTGATCGCCAGGAACTCCAGCGGCCCCGACACGGCGATACCCGCGTTGTTGACCAGTCCGTGGACCCCCTCCTCCCCCACGGCCGCAGCCACGGTCTCAGCGGCTCGCGCGATAGTCTCGGCGTCAACCACATCGATCCGCACCGGGGTCAGGCGCTCGGAAGCGCGCTCCCGCAGCCGTTCGCCGTCCGCCTCCTTGCGTACCCCCGCGAACACCCGCCACCCCAGTCGATCCATACGCAAGGCACACGCCGCGCCGATCCCCGTAGACGCGCCTGTCACGACAACGTTTCGCATGGTTGGCCTCCCGCTGTTCATCGGTTTCCCACAAACACTCCGCGCAGTATAGCGGAACGGAGTGTATCACGCGGGGTGAACCGGGTGGGAGTTTGAAGCATAGGTCTTGACGGGAGCGTACTATACCGATATCCTATTAAAGCTGGGTTTTGGGCGGCCCGGCGGCTCCTCATGAGTAGTATCGAGTTGGCAGGGATACGTTGGACGCAGGGCACTCTAACAGTGAGGAATACGAAAGGATCGGCTATGCGAAAAAACGGCTTTACCCTGATTGAACTCCTCGTGGTTATCGCCATTATCGGCATTCTGGCTGCCATACTGCTACCGGCCTTGGCCCGCGCGCGGGAGGCCGCGCGCCGCGCAAGCTGCCAGAACAACCTCAAGCAAATGGGCATCATCCTGAAAATGTACAGCAACGAGGCCAAAGGCGAGCGTATGCCGCCGATGCAGGCCATCTCAATGTACTACACGGACGGTTCCGGCGGCCTGCCTTCGAGTTGCGACGGCCAGGACGAGCCGGAACTCGGACCACTGCCCACGGCCATCTATCCCGAATACCTGACCGACTGGCAGGTGCTGGTCTGCCCCTCGGCCCCCGACGCGGGTGAAGCCGTCGATGCGCTTGCCATCATCATCGACGAACCCGGACAGGTCTGCGACAGCCCGTACAAAGGGATGGCCGACAATCTCTCCGACCACTACCAGTACTTTGGGTGGGTCATCGACCGCGGCGGCGTTCCCTATGCCATGACCGACCTGAACCCCATCGGCGCCATTCTCGGCCTGTCGCTGCCGGTGGGTACGATGGGCTCGTCGCAACTGCTCGCCATGGCGGTGCCGCTGTTCGAGGTCGGGGCATTCGATAGCGATCCCGTGTCCAATGGCGACGCGATCCGCAACTTGCTGGACAGCGACATCAACGTGATCGCCAGCGCCCTGTCGGGACTCGTCACCGATGTCGAGACCACAGGTAACGGCGGCGGGCAGACCATCTACCGTCTGCGCGAAGGTATCGAGCGCTTCCTGATCACCGACATCAACAATCCGGCGGCCAGTTCCAAAGCCCAGTCGGAGCTTCCCATCTACTGGGACAGCGTCAGCAACACCCCGGGACAGGCCGCCGCCTTCAACCACGTCCCAGGCGGCGCCAACACGCTGTTTCTCGACGGACACTGCGAGTTCCTTCGCTACCAAGAGAATGGCGAGTTTCCGGCGAATGCACCGTGGGCCAACACCTACGGCACGATCGCCGCGGCTTTATAGAAAGCGTCGGAACGGACCAGACAATGCCCTCCGGGGCGGCGTTCCGCGCCGCCCCGGAGGCAAGGCCACCGAACGAGATCTGGCGGCGGCGTTCCACACCTCTATGCATGACCCTCTATGACAGCACGGGAGGCAACGTGGCATGATGAGAGCCTCACTAACTCGCACGCCGCTCTACTTGGCGCTGGCGCTGGCGGTGGGCGTTCAAACCCTGTCCGCCGGGTGCCGCCGCCCCCCACTCCCACGACGAAAAGCGGCAGGTCATGAACGCCATGGCGGACGACTATGCCGCCCGCTTTCCGGATGTCCCCTGCATATCCGCCGAGATGCTCAAGCCGCTGTTGAGGCCGTCCGGGGAGGTGGTGCTGCTTGACACACGCGCACCGGAAGAGTACAAGGTCTCGCGTATTCCGGACGCCGTGCCGCTGCGGGAATTCGAGCGCAATATCGAGGCCTATCGCGGCAAGAAGATCGTGGCCTATTGCACGATCGGCTACCGGAGTGGGCGGTACGCGGCCAAACTGCGCAAGGAGGGCTTCGACGTGCACAACCTGCGCGGGGGCATTCTGGCGTGGGTGCATGCCGACGGGGCGCTCGAGAACGAAAGCGGCGCGACAAAGCGTGTCCATGTGTATGGCCGGGACTGGGATCTCGCTCCAGAGGACTACGAGACGGAGTGGTAGGAGCCGTTACCCGCCCCCCGTGCGCTCCCATACTTCAAGATCCTCGGGCCGATCCACATCGTGCAGCGTGTCCAGCGTCGCCACGGAAAGCCCCGCACCCTCAGCGCGCATCAGGGTTTCAGGAAAAACCTCCGCGCTACCCCAGGGCATCGCGTCAAACAATGACGCAAGGGCGGCCTGCGCACCGCGCCGCAGTCCGATGAGGTAGTAGCCGCCGTCCACGGCAGGGCCCAGCACCAAGTCGTTAGCTTCCAAAGCCGCGAAGGCACGCGCCAGCGTGTCGCCCGTCAGTTCGGGACAGTCGGCGCCGATCACGACGACGCGCGCGGTTCCCCCGCCAAAGGCTGCACCGATCGCGCGGCACATCCTCAGGCCGAGATCCCCCCGGCCTTGCCGCCGATAGCGGAATCCGGAGCCGAGCCACCCGCGCATCAAGCGCCGCCCGGCGCCACAGAATCTCACCTCCACGTCCGCGAACGACGACTGTCCGAACTCGCGAGCCACGCGCGCGGTGCGTTCTGCCATTCCGCGGTGCAGGTCGGCGGCGCCATCAGGCCCGAGGGCCGGAATCAGGCGTGTTTTCGTGTGACCGGCGCGCGGATAGCGCGTGAAAAGCACGAGGCGCTCGCGGGCCACAGGGGGCCACAGCGCAGACAGGGCGATGGTCGAGAGAATCTTCGTGCCGGCCCCCACGATGCCTCGCACCGTGCCCGACACTTTCGAGCGGCCAATGCGTTTGCGGTAGCGGACGGGAACCTCCATCGCGCGCACGCCGCGGCAGACGGCCTTGATCTGCATCTCGACCGTCCAGCCATAATCGCGGTCGCGCATCCCAAGCGCCATGAGCGCCGGGTACGCGATGGCCCGGAAGGGTCCCAAGTCCGTGAAGCGCTGTCCCCAGAACAAACGCATCAGGCCGCAAGCCAGCCAGTTGCCGAACCGCGCCTGCGGGGTCAGGGCTCCCGGTTCTCGTTCGCCCCGAACACGCGAACCAATCACCAACGCCGCCTCGCCGCCAATGATCGGGTCCACGAGGGCGTCCATTTCCTCGGGATAATCGCTGAAGTCGCCGTCAAGAAAGACAACGACATCGGGCTTGTCTAGAACACCCATCGCCGCCAGACAGGCGGCCCCGTATCCTCGCCGCGGCTCCAGAACCACTCGCGCCCCATGGCGCTCGGCTACTTCGCGCGTCCGGTCCGTCGAGCCGTTGTCACCCACGACTATGTCGTCCACCCATTCAGGGATCGCATCCAGCACCTTCTCGATCGACGCCTCCTCGTTCAGCGCGGGGATCACAACGTCTATGCGGGCGCCCTCACGCATTCGACACCGCCTCCTCCCGCGAGGCCCCATCGCGAGCACACCGTTCTCGATACCACTCTACGAGCAACAAGGCCCACACCGGCGCGAACTCGATCCAAACGATGCCGTTGTCGAACAGGCCAACCTGATCCCGTGCATCGAAGTGGAAGCGCAGGTAATACAGCGGCAGCAGGACGGCGAAGAAAAGCAGCGAAAGCCGGGGACGGAGGGCCAGGAACGGAATCACCCAGACGAAATACCACGGAAATTGTGTGGGACTCAGGAGAAACAACGCGGCAACGACGAGTAGAGCGCGGCCACAGAGATCGCGCGTGTTGGCGGCGGGCCGCCATACGGCTCCCAATGCAACAAGGGCCAGCAACGCGGCCGTGGCCGCTCGCGCGGCTAGGCCCGACTGCGCGCCGTCCAATGCCACGCCCAACACGCCCAAGCTCGACACGATTGCCTTGCGCACCGCCATGAACAGAGCATCGTTCATCTCCCACTCGCGTCCATAGGCAATGAAACCGGAGTCGCCGCCCAGACGAAGCGTCGCCGCCACGGGGAGCATCAAGACGCCCAGTACGAGGCCGAACACGAGCAGGGCCGCGAAAAACCGGCGGGGGAAACGTAGCGCACCGCGCAACACGAGCGGCAACAGGATAACGGGCCAGATCTTCGCGCCAACGGCCAGGGCCAATGCGGCCGCGGCACGTGTGTGGCGGCCCTTGGCGGCTAGCAGAACCGCGCCGAGGGCAAACGGCAGCGCAATTACATCCATGTGGGCGGAGTTGACCGTCTCCTTGATGAGCACGGGGTTCCACCAGTAGACCAGTGCGCAGGTCAGCGGCAGTCCCGCGTGCCGCAGCAGGGCCAGCAGTACGAGTAGCGTGGCGGTGTCGAACAGCAGCATGACGGCGCGCAGCGCCCCGACACTCCACGGACGCAGCCGGTAGGCCAGAGCGAAAGCCCCCTGCGCCACAGGCGGGTAGATACTCCCCAGCCGTGGATGGTTGACCCGGTCGATGACGCCGCCCGAACTGGCCGCGAGAGCACCCAGCCACCCGCCATAATCACCCTCGCCCGCGTCATCGCTGAGCACATCGCCGGGAGCGTGGGCATAGGGGTTGAGGCCGTGCGCGGTGACGGCCCCGTCCCAGAGATAGCGGTAGAAATCGGTCTCGCAGATCGGCGTGCTAAAGAGAAAGAGCCCGCGCGCCACACCGCCGACGACCAAAATCCAGATGAGTGTGTGCCGGGCACACGGCGTTCGCCGCACAGCCCACCACCCGGCGACATAGGCCACGCCCGCCGCCGTCAGAAGTCCCACCATCAGCACAATGGGGCGCTCTCGCACTTCGGTACCGTAGACGAATCGATGCGAGAGAAGCGTCACACCCAGCAGACACAGCACGAGCATCAGCCCGGCCGCCATCAGCCAGCCGGACACCGTGGCGCCTAGATGCGAGCCTTCGGGCCGTGCGCGTACGCGCTCGCCGTCTCGCCGCTCGACTTCAGCCGCCTCCACTACGCCTACTTCATGTCCGACCCACCCGCCGCCGCCTCAGCTTCGCCTTCTTCTTCCTTGGCTTCGGAACCGGCCTCTTCGGCGGCTTCCTTCGCCTTCGCCCCTTCTTCCGTCTCGGCCGCTTTCGGCTTGGAACCCGCATCCTCCTTCTTGGTTTCCTCAACCTTCTGCTCGCCGCCGGTAGTGGCGGCGTTTTTCGCCTTCGGGCATGCAGCGAGCGAGACAACCAGCAACAACGACAGCACCACGATCAGTAGTTTCTTCATCTCGTTCTTCTCCTATGCTCAGTTACTATCCAGTTCGTCGCGGAGACGATGCTTTCCTGTGCGGCGTCACGCTCCCTGCGTCCGTAGCGCACCGCCGCATGAAGAGCCCGCCCCCGCGGTACAAGCATAACAATGCGCGCCAGTCACGATCCGGCGCGTGGCCAGGGCTTCCAAGTCGAAGGCGCGGATGTGGTCGGGCGCGCCGTGGTTGACCGGTAGTCCCAGAGACAGATTGAAGTCACAGTCGTACAGCGTGCCGTCCCATCCGATAGAAATCTGGCGTCGACACATCAGGCCTTCCACCGTCGCCGGATTGAACGCGTCGTGCAGCAGGCGCCGATACCCGGCCTCGCCCTGGTGCGCGCTCAGGTCTCGCAGGAAACGGCCGATTGGCGCGTTGGTGATCGTAAAGAGTCTGGTGAACTGAATGCCAAAGCGCCCTTCCAGTTCCCGCCGGTACTCGGCCTCCAGCGCGGCCTGACCGGGCGGCAATACCGGACCGCCTGGGTTGTAAACCAGATTCAACGGCAAGTCGGCCGCGGCGCCGTATCCCATGCCGTTGAGACGCCGCAGGATCTCGATGCTGCGTTCGTAGGCCTCGGGCCCCCGCTGGGCACGCACGTTTTTCTCCAGGTAACACGGCATCGACGCGACGAGCCGCACCCGTTGGTCGCGGAAGAACTCGGGCAAGCTCTCCATCCCGGGCTCCAGGAGCACGGTTAGATTCGTGCGGACCTGCACCGCGTACCCGTCCCGGCGCAGGGCCTTCACGAACCGGCGGAAATGCGGGTTCAGCTCCGGCGCGCCGCCGGTCAGGTCAACCAATTCGCAGGGTATGCCGCGCAACAGCGCCAGGACGCGCTCCATGGTGGGCCAGTCCATCATTTCGGTGCGCTGGGGCGATGCCTCGACATGGCAATGGACGCAGTTCATGTTACAGCGCAAGCCGAGGTTCACCTGCACGGTGTCGATACTGCGGCTGGTAAGCGCGCCGCCCGCGGCGGCGGCGCCTACGGCAGCTTCAAGACGATACTCGAAGCTATCGAGCGCTTCGTCTCCCTCGATCGCTCCCCCTCCGCAACAGGCCGCGGCCGCGGCCTCTTTGGTCGGGGCGTCGTTGGAGCCCTTGCTCTCACGCGGGCTGCGCACCGTAGCGCGGGCGCAGTCGAACAGCCCGGCCTCTTGCCGAGGAATCTCCTCATGGGGCGGCACCGGTAAGACATGCTGCGCGTAAGGCCCGTTTGGATCCGTCATCAACGTGAACGTCTTGTCGCACACGGCCATCCGCTCGCCTCGGAGCAGCGTGTGGCCATCGTCGTCGGTGACGGAGTTCCAGGGACCGCGATAGACGACGGCTTGGTTGCGCTCAAGGCAGGCCCCTTCCTTGCCACGAAACGCTTGCACCGTTACAGAACGGAACTCGATGCCCTGGACCACCTGCCACGGCTCGGTCTGGCGTTTCAGAATCTCGATCCCGTAGAAGCCCGCCTCCTCGAAGCGCTCCAGGAAGCGGTCCTCCCGAAACGCCCCTGCGATGCAGCCGCTCCACAACTCGGGGTTGCTGAAAATAGCCGACGTAGGGTCTTCGTCGCAGACGATGTCGGAAATGACGGCACGTCCGCCGCGTCGAAGCACGCGATGGATCTCACCAAAGAGTTGCGCCTTGTCTTGCGTTCGCACCAGATTAAGAACGCAGTTGGAGACCACGACATCCACGGAGCCATCGGGAATCAGCGGTTCTTCTCTGCGCAACCTCTCGCACTCGGCCTCCATCGCGGCGGCGTCGGGCACGGTTTTCACCGGATGCTCGTCGAGCCACGCCTGAAGGCGGTCGAGGTCGAGCGCAAGGTCTTGGATTCTTCCCGCGCGGAATTCGACGTTGCCGTAGCCCAGCTTCTGGCGCATCTCGTCGAGGTACTTGCGTGAAAGCGCGAGCATGGCCTCATTGAAATCGACGCCGATCACGTAGCCGTCCGGCCCGGCTTTCTGCGATAGGATATAGCAGATCTTCCCGCTTCCCGAACCCAGGTCAACCACCCGCTCGCCTTCATGGACGAACGCGGATGGGTCGCCACATCCATAGTCCTTCTCGATGACCTCACGCGGCAGCAGGTCGAGATATCGCCTGTCGTACTCCGTGGGACAGCATAGGCTTCGTTCAGCGCTTTCGGCGCCTGCGCGATAGCGGCCGAGCACCGCCTTCTCAACATCCATCGCGCCCCGGCCCGGCGCTTCCTTGTCAGAATCACAGCATCCGAAACTCATCGTACGTACTCCTCAAAATGCCCACGCATGCGGCTGTTCTCACGCACGCCCTACTCGTTCGGCACCGAACCAGACCCAAACCCGGCGGCGCCCGCACCGGCCGGCGCCGCGGACGTCTCTTGCGCGTTCAAACTCCAGTCGTATTTGTCGAAATCCGTCTTCACCGCCCCGGCTTCCGCCTGCTCCAACGCGGCCCGCAACGACTCGTCGGACACGCGAGAGGCCAAGAAGCTCAAGTAGCCGCCAGCCGCGTCGAAATCTTCGCCATACCACTTCAGAATTGCGCTCAACTCGATCTTGTTCTTGTCGGCGTTGAAACGGACATAGGCGGGATCGTTGGCGAAGCTCCGGGCCTGATCCTCGAGTTGGCGTTCCAGGTTGCCGCCGATGTAGGCCTCGGGGCGCAGAGCGGGACAGCTCTTGGCCGCGCACACGAGGGCCATGTGTACGCGCGGTTCCTGGAACTTGGGCCGGATGGTCTGGTGCTCCAGGTAGTTCAAGCTCATCGTCTCACCCGCAAGGATGTGCTCCTTGATATCGAAGAACCCCCGGATGCCCCGCCGGTAGTTCATCACGGAGTCCCGTATGTCGTGGATGATGACCCCGTTGACGACGAAGGCGTTGTAGGCATTGCAGTACAGCGCCAGGCGCTCAGCATCCGTGGCGAGGGCATCCGGCCGCGCCGCCCCGAGTTGGCCCAGGTAAGTTTTGAACAGGTAATCGCGCTTCATTCCGTCGTAGTCGACGAGCCCGTTCTCGACATAGGCCTTGAGTAGATAGTCCCAGATCGCGTGATCGACGCCGGAAGCATCGGGCGCTGGCACGGGTTTGGAGTACGGCTCGGGGGCAGCCTGAAAAGCGCGCACAGCAACAAAAAGTGGGACAATGAAGGCCGCCACTGACAGCCAGAAGAAGGCGCCATAGTAACTCGGAGATTTCGATGGCATCGTGCGAACTCCCTAATGAGCCTAGTCAGAATAACTTGAACATTCCGCATCCCGTCTTTAGCTTATCTTTGGACGATCTTCAATCGCAAAATCCTCAAAATAGCCCTGCTATTCCTGTGGTTTTGCTCAATCGGATCGTCCAAACCTAAACCAAATACGGGCGCCGAGTTGTCCAATTTATTCCTGGCTAGGCTCCTAACCGGTTTCCTTACGATTCTTGATGCTTTTATCGTTCATCCTGGGGAAGTCGAGAGTGTGGTGAATCGAAGCGGTCACGGTGCGCTCAGGCCCCGCATCGGTACCGTCGCGATACGGCTTCTGCGGGGGCGGGTCACCCAAATGGAGGATCTCCATCGGACACCGCGCCACGCACTCGCCACAGGCCACGCACGGCGTGTCTTTCAGCGTCACCGGGACGCCCTGCAACGCGCGCGACTTGATGTCGATACCCATCTGGCAATACTGGTTGCACACGTTGCAGTCGATGCACTTACCGTGCTCGGGGGAGATTTTGAAGCGCGACCAGCGGCCCCAGAAGTTCATCCAGAACGCCAGCGGACACCAGTAGCGGCACCAGAGCCGCTGCCCGAGGAAGGGATACAACCCTATGGCGACCACCCCGGACAGCAACGTGCCCACCCATACGTTGTACAACGACAAGGGAAGCCCGTACCCCAGCACGTCGGCGATGGTGGCCACGGACGCCAGGGCGATGAACACGAACCCCATCCGCTCGAGACTGCGCGCCCAGCCGCCCTTCGGGCCGCGATGGCGGAAGGAATTGCCGACGGTTTCGGCCAGCGCGCCGCACGAGCAAACATGGGAGCAGTAGTGCTTGCCAACGAGCACGGTGAAAACGGGCAGAACGATGAAGGTCAGAACAACCGCCCACACGACGCCCACGAAGGCCACCACCCGCCACCATGCAGGGTCGCCGGGGCCGACCAGGGGGTCGATCCGGAAGGCCAGCATGTTGAGCGGCCATGCGTTGAGCGAACGCGCCAGCAGTGGCGTCCAGACGTTACGCCCCAAGCCAACGGCCAGGAAAGTCGGAACCCCCCACCACAGTGTCCACTGCACAAAGATCGCGGTCAGGTTCCGGCGCCAGATGACGCGGTGGTTGTAGCGAATCGCCCAGCACAAGCCGAACACGGCGATGAGTGTAAAGTACAGCAGATAGTACATCCCGTAGAGGTTGGTGAAGTAGTCGGGAAGAATGTAGAAGATCCAGGAAAATCCGGGAATGTAGTGGTGCGACGCATCCGCGGCCTCGGGACGCAGCACGAAATGCTTGGCCTGGAAGTAGACGAAGTAAGCCACCAGCAAGCCGACGATACTCAGCGCAACGCGCTTCTTCGTCCAAATGCCGTCCAGTTCGAGCCCCGCATCCAACAGAAAGTCAATCGGCGGCAAAGTCCCGATCAGCACGATGACGCGGTCGTTGTGCAGGACGCGTTCTTCGCCCTGCACATCGAGGACGACCTCACCCTCTCGCACCGCCCGCACGTTGGATTCGAACAGCACTTCAAGGCGCCCTTCGGCCACGGCCTCGTCGAGGCGCTGCTGATTGCCGGTCTTCAGTCTGAAGAAGGCGTCACGGCGGTAAGAGATGCTCACGCGGTTCCGATCGCACAACATGAGGGCCGTCTCGACGGCCGAATTGCCTCCCCCCACGACCAGCAGGTCCTCGCCGTCGTAGTCGTCGGGGGTATGGAAGCGGTACGTGACCCGGTCGGACGGTTCGGCGCCGGGGACATCGAGCAGCCGCGGATGCCCTTGACGTCCAACGGCCACCACGACGTTGCGCCCCTCGAACGACTCACCAGCGGTGGTCTCGACGGCGAATTGATGGTCCCCGGACTTGACAATCCGCTCCACCTCGACACCGCTGCGGACATCCAGGTTCAGATCGCGAATCGTGTCGTCGACGACGGCAAGAAAGTCGTCGCGTACCCGATCGCCTTCGACGGGCAGTGCGCTGGCGTTCTTGAGAAAACGGGGCTCGGCGTAGACGCGCTTGCCTTTGGGAAATGCACGGATGGTATTGGCGGGACGCTCGCGTTCGAGCACGACGTAACTCAGCCCAGCCTTCTGGGCCTCGATGGCCGCCGACAAACCCGCTGGCCCCGCGCCGACAATGACCAGGTCGAGCCGCCCGTTGCCAGCGCCCTTGAACGCCCCCGAGCGCCTCATCTTCTCGATAAGCTCAGCGCCTTGGTTGGCCGCCACCTTCACCAGAGGCAGACCGGTGACGTCCCCAATGACGTAGATGCCCCGCACGCTCGACTGGTAGTCCGCATCGACGACAGGCAATATCTCGCTTGGCGGAACTGTGGCGAAGTGCCTGCGCTTCCGTGACCCTGACCTCGCCTCGCCCATAGGCATTCTCCAGCACGTGCGTGATCGCTACCGGTGTGTTGAACCCCAAATAGAAACCGGTCGCCACGCCGAGATATTCCTCTTCGGCCACGGCGTCATGGCCCGGCAGCATACAGCCCCAACCACTGCCGTTCCGCACTGCCAGCGGGATACAGGGCTTAGTGTAAGCCCTTCGCGTCGATGCTGCAAGGGGCTGGCAATGCCCACTCGGACTGCGAAACCCCAACCTCGTTCCCAAGTTTCACTTGGATTACCCCGCCAAAAGTCGGTACGGATGAGCCCGAAGGGCTCTTTGGAGTGCGCAAGCTTGCTTGCGCTTTCGCTGAGGAAGCTTGCTTCC
>JAACEL010000568.1 GCA_011682535.1 Nitrospiraceae bacterium
GGTCGAGATGACTGGTACCATGATGTCCCGCCTGATGAACCGGATTTCCACACAATCGCCGTTCACAACTCAACCCTGTTTATCCTGTTATCCTGTCAAAAAGACGGTATCAGAACGAAGTAGCAAAAACAGGAAGAGCCATGAGCGGTTTCCATTGTGTACACCTGAATGGCCGCTGGTGAAGGTTCCCGCCGTCTAAGGTGCCTTGATAACTCGAAAAAGCACCCCGAACGCCGGGTAGCGTATTGTGACGCGCCCGAAGAGCTTGGTTACGCGCGAGATACGCTCAGCCGTGCTATCACCCGGTGGGTGAAAGCCGCTCTCGAGTGGCCGGTGAGGCTGAGCTTGCTCCGCGCGCCACGGCGAAGTTATCCGGCGATTTGGCAAAGCACAAAGTCCTGGACTTGGGAGGGTAATTAGTGCTAAAATTAGCACGCTTTTTGTTGTCCTTGCTGTGGAGGAGAGTTGCCTAGAGAGGATCCTATACCGTGGTGAAGAAGTTCAAGTTGTTGTTGAACGCAGGTCCGCATAACCGCTCGAAATGTCCTGTAAGCATCGATCTTCCCGTCAGTTACACAGAATGTCGCTCGATGGATCTTCGGGACGCGGCCAGCGCCAAACCGGTGGCCTCCCAGGTGACGAAGTCGGGCAAAGGTGTCACGTTGACGTGGCTGACGAATGCCCTGAAGGCTGGCGCCACGCAGAAGCTCGTGGCCGTTCCTCGCGCGGAGAAGGACACGAAGACGATGGTGTCGGTGGAGGATCTGTCGTCGGACGGTAAGGTGGAGGTGACGATTGGCGGCAAGCCCTTCACGTCGTATCACTATGCTCACAAGTGGGTTAGGCCTTTTTTGTATCCAGTGATTGGCCCCTATGGCACGCAGGTTACGCGCAATTGGCCGATTGTTGAAGGCGTCAAGGGCGAGCACACGGACCACGTGCATCACAAGTCGATCTGGGTGGCTTATGGCGAGTGCGGCCGTGTGGACAACTGGAGCGAGGAAGAAGGCCACGGCTGGCAGCGCCACCGCGCGTTCACGAACTTGGTTTCGGGGCCGGTTTTTGGCCAGATCACGGCGAAAAATGACTGGAACACGCACACCGACCGCAAGCAATTCGAGGAAGTGCGCGCGATGCGCTTTTTTGCGCTGCCGGGCGGCGACCGCCTGTTCGACGTGGACGTGACCTTCCGCATGACGGAAGGTCCGATCGTTTTTCGCGACACGAAGGAAGGCGGTCTGGTGTCGGTGCGCGTGGCCAGTTCGATGGATGTGCGCAACGGCGGCACGATTCAGAACGGCTACGGCGGCATGAATGAAGACGAGACCTGGGGCAAGCATGCCCCGTGGTGCGACTACAGCGGGATGGTGGGCGGCAAGCATGTCGGCGTGGCCATCATGGACCACGAGACTAACCCGCGCTACCCCACCCAGTGGCACGTTCGGGACTATGGCCTGATGACGGCCAATTGCTTCGCCTCGAAGTACTATCGTCCGGAAGCGAAGCTGAAGGGGGACATGACGTTCAAGAAGGGGGCGGTGACCAGTTGGCGTTACCGTCTGTACATCCACAAAGGGAATGCCGATTCGGGCAAAGTGGCCGGTCGTTTTCACGACTACGTCGCGCCGCCTCAGGTCGCGTTGGTATAGGCGGACTGGCCGCATTCGAACACGCACGGGATGACCATGACCAGCACCAAACCCAAGAAAAAGAAGACGAAAACTAGGGCAAAGACTTCCAAGACCGCCGCCAAGGCCGGCGCCAAGGCCACGGCCAAGAAGAGGGCCGCCAAGAGGAAAGCTCCGGCCAAGACGGCCGCCGCCAGGAAGAAGAAGCCGGCGAAGAAGGCTGTCCGGAATGTGTCGGCGCGTGCCGGCTCCGCGAAGGCCGAAGCCGCCAACGTGAAGACGGAGGAGAAACGCCCGGGCAAGAAAGTCAAGATTCTGCCGCGCGCTTTTCTGGAAGAACTGGCCCACACCATCAAAGATGCGGTGGCGCCGTTGACTCACGCAGTGAAGGGCCGCGAAGTGGTCGGGCAGGCCACAAGCGGCGACGCGACGTTCGAAATCGATCGCATTGCGGAGAAGGCCCTGCTCACGTTCCTGAAGAACGCGCGGCTCCCGGTGGCCTATTACTCCGAAGACGCAGGCTACACGACCTTCACCAACGCGCAACCGCAGAACCTGCTAATCATCGACCCCATCGACGGCACGCGCGCAGCCAAGAGCGGGTTCGAGGCCTGCACGGTCTCCATCGCCAGCACACGGGTGATTGAACGCCCGACCATGGCGGATGTGGACAATGCCTGTGTGGCCGAGATTCTGGGCGACCGGACCTTCTACGCCGAACGCGGCAAGGGCATCCGCATCACCCAGGACGGGCATTTTCGCCGGGCTAAGCTGTCTCCCAACACCGATCTGGAACTGGTCTCATGGGCGATGACCGTGCCGGCGCGTCCCGCGGAGTTGATCTTTCCGGCGGCCGCACGCCTGATCGACCTGACCAGCCTCAAGGGCGGATTTTTCGCGTGCAACAGCACGTCGTTCAGTCTCACGCGGCTGGTCACGAACCAGTTGGACGCGTGCGTCGACGTGGCGAACCGGTTCCTGCGCGACATTCCCGAACTGGTACGCGATCAGTTCATCAACGCCGGACGCGGCGTGGTCATGGGGATTGCCCCCTACGACATCGCCGCGGCATTGCTCATCGCCCAAGAGGCCGGGTGCATAGTAACGGACGCCTACGGGAAGTCGTTCGACGAGGTTCTGTTGCTCGACACGGGCGTCGAGAACCAGCGTTCCATGATCGCGGCGGCGAACGCGAATCTTCACGCCAAGCTGCTGACGTATTTTGACATGCGTATCCAGCAGTGGGAGGAACTTCTCAGGCATCGCGCCGAGCGCAACGCCGAGCAGGAGTAAGGGATCGTATCAGAATAAGTTTGCTGTTTCCGCGCTCAGATTTGCGTCGGATTTGAGCGTGACGATTGAGCAAAACCGCAGGAATAGCCAGCTATTTT
>JAACEL010000569.1 GCA_011682535.1 Nitrospiraceae bacterium
GTATCTCTATCCAAGCCGCACCGTCCAACTTCGCTTTCTTACGCTCACGCTCACCGCACTGTGGGGCGTGCTCTTGCTGTTGGTGTTGGCACGGTATCCCGAAGGTCACGCCGTTCCGCTGTACGCGTCGCTCCTTTACGTGGCCTACTACGCAGCACTGAGCTTCTATCTGACCATCAGCGGCGGCGGAGTCGTTCGCTGACAGGCTCTTGTATTGACGTACACGAAAGCGTCACAATGTGCGGCGCTTGCGCCCAGCGAGAGCTGGATTCCTGAAAGGACCTACCGTGGCACCGGATAAGAAACTCGTGCAGCTTGGTTGGTTGCGCCCATTGGCGACGCTGCTGTTCGTCATCGTGTTGGCTACGGTGTTTTCGCCGCGCTCGGCGGATGGCGGCATGCTGTTTTGGAAGGGCGCCAATCTGGCCAATGTTCTCCGCCAGATCTCCGACATCGGCATCTTGGCCATGGGGATGACGTTGGTCATCATTAGCGGCGGCATCGATCTTTCCGTTGGTTCCTTGTTGGCCTTGTCTTGCACGGTGTTCGCTTACACCTACAAAGAGGCGGGGTGGCCGCCGGCGCTGGGCATCGCCTGCGCCGTTGGCGCGACCTCAGCTCTGGGATTGCTGGCCGGGACCGTCATCACTCGCTTGAGAATGCAGCCGTTCATTGTGACACTCGCCATCATGATCGGGAGCCGCGGCCTGGCCAAGTGGCTTGTGTCCAACAAGACCATTGCCATCGGGTATGACGATCGGACGGCGGGATTCGTCAACTTTGTAGGACAAAAGGCTTTCGTCGTGCCCACCTTCGTGGTCGTTACCCTGGCGGCGCTCGTAATCCTCAACTGGACGCGTTTTGGCCGCTACCTGATGGCCGTCGGCGGCAGTGAGGATGCCGCGCGTCTGTCGGGCATCAACGTGACTTGGGTGAAAATCCGCGTCTTCCTGCTGTCGGGGTTCCTGGCGGGTATCGCCGGCGTATTGTACTGCTGCGAAACCCACCAGGGCGACCCGAAGGCAGGCATGGCCTATGAACTGGATGCGATTGCGGCGGCGGTGATCGGCGGTACGAGCCTGATGGGGGGCAAGGGCGGCATCGTGGGCACGGTGGTCGGCGCTCTGGCGCTTGGGATACTGTCGAATGTGCTGGGCCTGAACAACGTGGACGAGAATGTGCAGTGGATGTTGAAAGCCGTTATTATACTGGTCGCCGTATGGCTGCAAACGGTGGGCGCAAAGCGATCGGCCTAGCCTCAAGGAGAATCATGATGAAGACCTTAAGACTCGTGGCGCTGGTGGGCTTGTGTGCCGTGCTGGGCGCGGCTTGCGGACAGAAACCGGAACCCGCCGCGAGCGGTGACGCCTCCGCCTCCGCTGCTAAGACGTACAAGATCGCGTTTTCGCAGTGCAATAGCGCCGAGCCCTATCGTACGGTTCAAAACAGCATCATGAAGCGCGACATCGCCAAGTACCCCGACTGCGAACTGGTGCTGCAAGACGCGCAACAGGACAACGCCAAGCAGATCGCCCAGATCGAGAACTTCATCTTACAGGGCGTCGACGTCCTCATTGTCGCCCCGAACGAGGCCGCTCCCATCACGGCGCCTGTCAAGAAGGCCAAGGAAAGCGGTATCAAGGTGGTGTGTCTCGAGCGAAACCTGATCGAACCCGTGTACGACATCTTCGTGGGCGCCGACAACGTCGCTATCGGTGAGAAGGCCGGTCAGTTCGTGGCTGGCTACATCAAAGAAAAGGGCATCGAGAATCCCGTCGTGGTTGAAATGAAAGGCCTGCCCGGCACCAAGCCTCAGGAGGAGCGTCACGAGGGCGCGCGCAAACACATCGATCCAATTGCGGGGGTGACGGTGATCGAGCAGACGGCGAACTGGATTCAGAGCGAAGCGCTCAAGCGCATGGAAACGATTCTCCAGGCCAATCCCAAGATCGACGTGGTCTACGCTCATAACGATCCCATGGCTGTGGGCTGCTACTGGGCGGCTAAGAACGCCGGACGCGAGAAGGAAATGATCTTCGTGGGCGTCGACGGTTTGGGTGGTTCCGATGGCGGCGTTCAACACGTGATCGACGGCCGGCTGGCCTGCACCTTCTACTATCCGACCTGCGCGGCCGAAGGTCTGGAATACGCGGTGAAGCTGGCGCGCGGCGAAGAGGTGCCTAAACAAATCATCCTCGAGCCCGCGGTTATTACGCCCGGCAATGCGCAAGAATGGTACGAGAAGGTTACGGTTGAGTAGTGGTCTAACAGGATTTCGCTGTTGTTCTTAAGAAATGCCAGAGCGTTGCCAGCCTTAGCGTGTTGCCTGATGCTTCTTACGGGCTGCGGTGTCAGTATTCATGACGCCGTGGGGCGTAAGGACCGCGCACGAGTTGAAGCGATGCTGGCCCGGCGCCCCTCGCTGGTACACTCGACGCGCTCGAAAGGGGGGAAGACCCCGCTTCACTATGCCGTCACATACGGCGCGCACGAGTTGATCGCACTCTTGATAGACCGCGGGGCTGACCCGGACGCCCGGGACGACACCGGCCTGACACCGTTGCACGTGGCCGCGATGATTGGCCGCGAGCATGAGGCGAAGCTCTTACTGAGTTTCGGCGCGGACCCCGAGGTGCGCGATCGATTCGGCGACACCGCGTTGCATTTCGCGGCGCTGCATGGAAAAGAGAAAATCGTGGCGTTGTTGGCGGAGGCGGGGGCTGAGATCTGGACTGAGAACTACGATGGGAAGACGCCTTTAGCGGCCGCGCGCGCATATGGATATTCGCGCGTGGTCGAGTACATCGAGCGTATCGACGAGTGTGATGACTAAAAGCGCCCCAGGTGATAAGGTCGTCAACATCTACACCGACGGGGGGTGCGAGCCCAACCCGGGCGTAGGTGGATGGGCGGCCATTCTGATGTGTGATGGCAAGATCCGCGAGCTTTCGGGTGGCGACCCGGAGACGACCAACAACCGAATGGAGTTGACGGCCGCGATCCGGGCGCTCGAAGCC
>JAACEL010000570.1 GCA_011682535.1 Nitrospiraceae bacterium
CTCCCCCACTTCTTCCATGTCGATGATGAGCGACTTCTGGGCAATCCGGTAGCGGAAGACGAACTCCTTGTTGACGCCGTCCGCTTCCACATCCCATCGCGCCGTCAACGTGTCATCCGCCAGGCGCGCTTCGAGAAGGCGCCATTGCGCGTCACCCGCGATCCCGAGCCCTCCCCCCTTGCACGGAGAGATCCTTTTGCCGTCACCGCGCACCGAGATGCCATCGAGCCCCCCCGCCTCGGGCTCGACGCGGTAGGTCAGGTTGCAGTCGCTCCCACGATACTCGAACAGGAAGGCCTCGCCCGACTTGCGGACTGTGTTCTCGAAATCCGCGGCCTTGTTGGTGGGCAAAATGGTCTCCGCGCGCGTGGGGAACGGCAACTTCTCCGGCCAAGGTTCGAACTTGAGGGGCTGCAATTGCTCTTTGTAGAAATAGACCGGACCGAAGTAGAGGGTCAGCCATTCGCCCTCATCGGTGACCTTCTTGCCCCGGAAGCGAAATCCCACAAACTTGGCCGGCCTCGGGATGGATTCGAGTACGATGGCATGGCTCAGGAACCAGTACTTGTAAATGAGCCCGGCGTTCCCGGCCTGATCGAACGATATCTCATAGGACTCCCCGTCGGCGCCCTCGAGCACAGCCGCAACCCGGAACGAGCGGCGATAGTGCGGCTCCCCCCACAGCCAGTGCGCCCCGAAGTTCCAGAAGTTGACGCAGTCCCACGGCTCCGGAATCGCAACCGGCTCCTTCAGCCGCACGAAGATCTCCGATTCCTCCGCCTCGGCCGTATACGTTAGTTTCCCGCAATGCGGACGGTACAGCCGCTGCTCCGCCGTCCGGTACAGTCGAGCCCCTGCTCCCGCGCTCTCCACGAGCCACTGGGTGCAGTCTTCGAAAGTGACCAGCGGCTCCCGCTCCTCCTCGCGACCGGCCATTTCATAGGGCTTCACGCCGACGCCGGCCGGACTCGGATCGTCATTGACGCCCTCCGTTATGGTCACATCCGCCATCGCCCAGCCTCCCCAGAGAAGCAGAACCCACAGAGCAATCAGACGCAGCATCGGTCACACCCCTCTACACAGAACCCAACGACGAAATCTTAGTTTCCATCAAGATAGGCGCTTTCAACGCATAACTCAAGCCCTGCAAACCGGATTGGGAAAACACCTCGGTAGTGGGGTAAGCTGGCCTCCAACCATTTGAGGAACCGCATGTCAGGCCACAGGAGAAACGTCATGCGAAGCGTCGTCCAACAGAACTGCACCACTGAGATCGTCCTGCATGCGGCCATCACATACTCGGACCCTTACAATGACGTCGACGTCGACGCGCGCCTCACGGGGCCGGATGGAACGTCAATCGATGTCCCCGGCTTCTGGGCCGGGGGCGACGTCTGGAAACTGCGGCTGTCCGCCTCCACGCCTGGCGAGTATCGTTGGGAGACGCGGTGTTCCAACGCGGACGACGCGGGTCTCCACGACCGAAGCGGAACCCTTGTGGTGGAAGCGTACAGCGGCGATTGCGAACTGCTGCAGCGGGGACGGCTCCGAGTGGCGGAAGACCGCCGTCATTTTGAACACACGGACGGCGCACCGTTCTTCTGGACGGGCGACACGTGGTGGATGGGGCTGACGACGCGGCTGGATTGGCCGCATGGCTTCCGCGAACTGGCCACGGACCGCGTGGCCAAAGGCTTCAACGTGGTCCAGATTATCGCGGGACCCTTGCCCGACATGGATGCCTGGGATCCGCGCGGCCGAAACGAGGCGGGATTCCCGTTCGAGGCCGGGTTCGAGCGCGTCAATACGGCCTACTACGACCTCGCAGACCTGAAGATCGCCGAACTGGTGCGGATGGGTTTGATACCGTGCATCGTGGGCATGTGGGGCTATTACCTACCGCAGATCGGCGTCGATAGGGCGAAACGTTTCTGGCGCTATCTCGTCGCACGCTACGGGGCCTATCCCGTGGTGTGGTGCATCTGTGGCGAAGGCGCCATGCCCTACTACTTGAGCAAGACCAAGGAAGAGGACGCGGCGGCACAGAAGAAGGGCTGGTCGGACGTCATGCGTTACGTCCGCTCGGTCGACGGCTACCATAACCTCATCACCATCCACCCGACGCAGTACGGACGCGAACAGGTCGAAGACCCGTCACTGATGGACTTCGAAATGCTTCAAACCGGGCATGGCGATCTCGACAGCGTCCCGGTTACGGCCCAGACCGTGGCGACCGCGGTCGCGCGCGAACCGGCGATGCCGGTGATCAATTCGGAGGTGAACTACGAAGGCATCCTCGGGCGCTGCTGGCAGAACATCCAGCGCCTCTGTTTCTACCATTCGGCGCTGAACGGCACGGCGGGACATACGTACGGCGCCAACGGCATTTGGCAGATGAGCACAGCGGAAGCCCCCTATGGTCCCTCCCCCCACGGCGCTTGCTGGGGCAACACGCCCTGGCGAGAAGCCATGCACTTGCCAGGATCCGCGCAGGTGGCCATCGGCGGACGATTTATGCAGCGGTTCCCGTGGTGGGCGTTCGAGCAGGACCAGGAATGGCGCGGCAAACCCGACACCACCAACACCCCCTACCAACTCCAGGCCGTCAGCCTGCCCGATGGCACACGCATCGTCTACGTCCCCCTGTGCTGGGAGCCCCCCGCGATCCTCAACGTCGCGAAGGGCCAAAAGCACCACGCCTACTACTTCGACCCTTGTACCGGTGAGGAAACGGATCTTGGTATCATCCAAGGGGATGGGAACAATCAATGGACCCCACCCAAGCCGCCGGTAGTCCACGACTGGCTGGTGGTGGTCAGACCGGAGTAGGCACGGGAAGCACCCATCATAGGCGCAAGGACGTTTCCCAGGATGGATGCCAAGGAGGCTATGCCGTCCGAGAGCTTCGCTTCCCTCTACTCCCTGACCTCGGCAATCTCCGGCGGTGAAAACGTGAATTCCACGCGCTCTCCCTCGACACCGAAGTAGCCGCCCCACCCGATCTTCAGAGCG
>JAACEL010000171.1 GCA_011682535.1 Nitrospiraceae bacterium
CGCTCTCCTTCAGGAACTCGCGATACCGCGTCTTCTCCAACAGCGACTCCGTCAACTCCTCCACGCTCGACGTGCGCGCTTCCACGGCTAGGTCGTCGATCAGGTGCACGAAACTCGTAGCCGACCTGCGCGCACGCGCCGTCAGCGACTCGTCGTGCTCGATCTCGCGCAACACCTCGAACAGCGGAATCCGCCGCGCCGCGGCATATTCCTCGAACCGCGCCATCGTCGTCGCGCCGATACCGCGCGCGGGAACATTGACGATGCGGCGCAGCGACTCGTCGTCGGCCGCGTTCACCAACAGCCGCAGGTAGCACAGGATGTCTTTGATTTCCTTACGGCTGTAGAACCGCACGCCCCCGACGATGACGTAGGGCACGCCCTTCCGGCGCAACTCCTCCTCGAGGATACGCGCCTGCGCGTTCGTACGATACAGAATCGCCGTGTCCTTCGGGGCGAAGCCGCTCTCCTTCTGATCCGCGATGACCCATCGCGCCTCATCGGCCGCATCCTTGCCCAAGTAGAAACGAACCGGGTCGCCCTTCGTCTGGTCCGTCCGCAACGTCTTGCCCAAGCGAGCCTTGTTGTTCGCCACCACCGCGTTCGCCGCCGTCAGGATCGGCGCCGTCGATCGGTAGTTCTGCTCCAGCCGGAACGTACGCGCGCCCGGGAAGTCGCGCTCGAAATCCAGAATGTTGCGGATGTGGGCGCCTCGCCACGAGTAGATGCTTTGGTCCTCATCCCCCACCACGAACAGATTGCCATGATCCTTGCTCAAATGCTGCGCGATAAGGTACTGCGCCCGGTTCGTGTCCTGATACTCGTCCACCAACACGTACTGGTAGCGCCGCCCATACTTCTCGCGCACATCCGCGTGTTCCTCGAACAGACGCACCACCAAACTCAACAGATCGTCAAAATCCACCGCCGACACCCGCAGCAGCGTGTCGTGATACCGCTTCCACAACTCCCGGCACGTCTCCTCGTCCTCCATCGGACTCGGTGCACCGAAGTTCGGCTCCTTCAGATCCTGCTTGAGGCGGCTCATCCAACTCAGTGCCCGGCGCGGCGTCACCTTCGCGTACCCCTCCGGAAGACCCCGTACCAGCCGGCGCATCAACGAAAGCTGATCCGAGTCGTCGAATACCGTGAACGCCTTCGGGCGTCCCAGGCGATCTATCTCACGCCGCAGCACATACAACCCGAACGAGTGGAACGTGCCCACCCACGACGCGATACGGTCCACCCCCAATCGTTCCGCCACCCGCGACTTCATCTCACCCGCCGCGCGGTTGGTGAACGTCAACGCCAGCAGGTTGCGCGGGTCTACCCCCCGCTCTTCGATCAGCCATACCAGCCGTTCCACGATCACGCGCGTCTTACCCGATCCAGCCCCCGCCAACACCAGCGCCGGTCCATCATCCGCCGTGACGGCCTCCAGTTGTGCCTCGTTCAGAATCGGTGCAGCCATGTCTCAATACCCGCTCTCAGCCAAAGACAGCGATCCTAGGCCACAGCGCCCCCGAATTCAAGGGAGCGGTCACGATGAAGTTATCCAGCCATTCCGAACACCTCAAGGATCGCCGGTCAACTTGTTCGTGGCCCTGTGTCTCCATTTGCTATACTCGGGCCAGAGACCTCTATTAAGCACCAACGGAAGGAGCATCCCATGTATATCGGACGGATTGTGAGCGTAGCCTTGACGACCGACGGAAAGCTCTGCGGGTCGTATCGCGTGTCCAGCCGGTCGTTCCCAAACCGCACGGCGCAATTGAAGGAAGACAAGGTCAGCATCATCCCCAAGCCGGGCTACGAAGCCGACGTACAGCGCAATCCCTACATTGCCTACAACTGCGTGCGCCTCGTGTGCGGCAACCAAGTCGCCGTCGTCACCAACGGCAGCCAGACGGATCCCATCGCCGAGAAGATGGCCGCGGGTATGCCGGCCCGCGATGCAATGATCCTGTCGATGATGACACTGGACTACGAGAAGGACGATTACAACACCCCGCGCATCTCGGCCGTCGTCGACAAGCGCGGCGAAGGCTCGGGCTGGCTGGGCATCGTGCGCCACGACGGCCTCGAAGTCCGCCAGATGCCGTTGGCCCCGGGCAAGCTCTTCTATATCGCCACCTACGAAGAGAACACGCCGTCCGATTCGTTCAGCGACGACTATACCGCAACCACCGCGGACGAGGCCTGCGAGTTCATCCTGGGCCAGGGCGTGTTCGCCGGGCGCACGAACCCCGTGACGGGCGTGGCCGCCATGGCAACCGCCGACGGTTTCGAGATGGCCGTGAAAGACGCACCGCAGAACTAGTCCTTCTTTCTTTTCTCGCGAAAAGAAAGAAGCAAAGAAAAGCGGACACCGGCTCCGCCGGGAAACTGCCGAGTACGCGAAGAAAGTGAGCGAACGATGACGTCTGAATACGTCTCACCGTTGGTGGAACGTGTGGCCACGAAGGAAATGTGTGCGTTGTTCAGCGCGCAGCGCAAGTTCTCGACGTGGCGCAAGTGTTGGCTGGCGTTGGCCGAGGCCGAGCAGGAACTGGGGCTCGATATCTCGGACGAGCAGTTGAACGAGATACGCGCCCATCTGGACGACATCGATTTCGAGGCCGCCAAACGTTTCGAGCAGGAAACCCGCCACGACGTGATGGCCCACATCCATGCGTTCGGGCTGGTGGCCCCCAAGGCCAAGCCCATCATCCATCTGGGCGCGACGAGCTGCTACGTCGGCGACAACACCGACCTCATCCTCCTGCGCGAAGGACTGGAGCTTGTGCTGGACAAGGCCGTCAACGTGCTGGCGAAACTGGCCACCTTCGCAAAGCAGTGGCGCGACCTGCCCACCCTCGGCTACACCCACTTCCAGCCGGCCCAGGTCGTCACCGTCGGCAAGCGTGCGTGCCTGTGGACGCAAGACTTGCTCATGGACGTCGAAGACGTCGAAAACGCCATCCGCCGCCTGCGCTGCCGCGGCGTCAAAGGCACCACGGGCACCCAGGCGTCCTTCCTGGCGCTGTTCGAAGGCGACGGCGAGAAGGCCGCCAAGCTCGATCAACTCGTGGCCGAGAAACTTGGCTTCGACAGTTCCTATCCCGTCACCGGCCAGACGTACCCGCGCAAGGTCGACACGCATGTGCTGCGCGTACTGGCCGGCATCGGTGAATCGGTCCACAAGTGGGCGACCGACATGCGCATCCTGCAGCGCTTGAAAGAAGTGGAAGAGCCGTTCGCCGCCAAGCAGGTGGGCAGCTCGGCCATGGCCTACAAACGCAACCCGATGCGGTGTGAGCGCGCCTGCGCCTTGGCGCGCTTCCTGATGGTCAGCCCCCTGCACAGCCAGTTCACCACTGCCGTACAGTGGTTTGAACGCACCCTCGACGACTCCGCCATCCGCCGTATCAGCCTGCCCGAAGCCTTCCTCGCCGCCGACGGCATTCTCAATCTCTACCTGAATGTGATGGAGAACCCGGTGGTCTACCCGAAGGTCATCGAGAAGCATCTGTGGGAAGAGCTGCCGTTCATGGCGACGGAAAACATCCTCATGGCCTGCGTCAAGCGCGGCGGCGATCGCCAGGAACTCCACGAGGTTATTCGGACGCACTCGCATGCCGCGTCCGCGCGGGTCAAGGAAGAGGGCGCCGACAACGACCTGTTGGACCGGCTCGCGGGCGACCCGGCCATCGGCATGACGCGTGAGGAAATCGATGAGGTACTCGACTTGCGCGAATTCGTCGGACGCGCCCCTCAGCAGGTGGACGAGTTCATCGAGCAGGAAGTGCAGCCAGTGCTGGATCGGAACGTAGCGCGTCTGGGAACCGAATCGGACGTGCGCGTCTGATTTCTTTGCTTTTCGTGGGAAGAGAAAAGAAGCAAAGAAAAGCGAATGTGGCGTTGCAGGTCCGGCCCCCGCGCGCCGACGCGGACGGACGTGCGGAGACTCGGGGCCCCTTGTTTCCTGCATCGGGTGCGCTGCCGCCGAGACCATGCGGCAGTGCGGGAAGCCAGCGTGTTCGGGAAACCTAGCTGGCCAAGCGCGAATGCGTCGTCGAACGCAGGAAGCTGTCCACGTCGAAGCGGCTGCGCGCATCTTCGTTCAGCAGTTCCTCGACCACGCCCACCGATCCGTGCGAGTCTTCGGCAAGCAGTTCGAGAAGCTCTTCGGCATGGACGAAGCGCTGGATCATCGCTTCGCTCTTCGACACCCCGTGACGCATGCTGCTCATCTGGTTCTTCATGACCGTATACTCCCTTATCCGGCGCTTCAGGCCGCGCTGTTTCGCTGGACTTGTATAAGCAATCGATATGCCAAGCCTGCGAATCAGCACAAACTCAAATTTATCAGCATGTTACACAGATCGGACAAATCAGGTCAGGTGTACGGTTTTGTTCATTCACCCTCCAACACCCTCACGCTGCACAGAATTGAACGCCCCATCAGGCGGGCAGCGCCGACCCCGAACGCCGGGTTGCGTGTTCTGGCGCACCCGAAGTAACTGGTTATGAGACAAGCTCCCGACGCAAACGGCTGAGCGCCGATCTTGAGCCAAGGGCGAGGCTGAGCTTGCCGCGCGCCCACATGGGAACTGCGCGGCGGTTCCCCCACCGAACGCTGGACCTTTCGTTCCCTCTCCGAGACGGCGAGATCACTCTTGTGCTCCATCGCTCCCGGCGGCACTGTGCGGCATTTTGCAAACTCATTAGACTCCCCTTAGTGCCAATACTACTTCAAGTGCCGCCAAATGTCAATAGTTAACCCTCTCAAGATAAGCGGGTATCTGTTGTCTTCATGATGCTGTTCGTGTCTTCCGGAAACTCTCGGTAGTTGAACTCGCTCTTACGCAGAGTCTGCTGCGTGCGCGCCAGCTCGCGCCGTTCCTCCGCCGCGGCCATGCACCCCGGGCGCCCTCCTCAAACTGTGTGGGGGTGTGCGTCTGGATGTGTCGGAGTGCCGCACCAGGCCAGCGCGGCACTCCGTTCCCGTACTCAGGTTTGATGGTCACACACAATGGGCATCTGCCCGCTACACTCCTGGAGGCTCGATCCGGGCGACTGTGCTTAGCGCCGCAATCCGGGCGAGGCCGGCTACCCGCACCCTGGCGAGCACCTTCTTGCCCGATCCGGCATGGGAAATCACCTTGACGCCGGCGGCTTCGAGCGCCTTGAGGGCCTTGTCCGAATCGTCCGTGAGCCGGATGACCACCTCGATCCAGCCGTTGCGTACCTTGACGGGGCCGTTCGAGTAGTTGCCGTTGGTGAGTTTACCGGCGAGATTCCACAGCGAGGGGTCGAGTTTCTGCTGCGTCAGCGTGTCCTTCAGCGTGTCGCTTTCTTCCTTTGACTCCAATTCACCTACGGTCTCGGCGGATACGCGGGCTCCATCCGACGCGGGTTCTGCCATGTCCAGTGCCACCGTTCGCTGCGGGGTCGGGCTGAGTTCCGGCAGGGGAGCCGAAACGGATGCCGGGGCGTTCCTAGGAGTTCCCTTGAACTGCAGGCCGAGGACAGGCTGTGCGCCGCCGCGTGCGCGGCTCGTCATCTTCGCGGCCGGCGCGCCACTGAGATAGCCGAGTGCCGACAGTTGTTCGCGGGCGTTTTCGCCGAAGATGCCGTCATAGCTGACGCCGTCGGGCATTTCGACCGGCACGTCGATGGTTTTCGGGCGTCCGCCTTCCGTGATCACCCGCTGTTCCACGGCGACAAAGCTCGTGTATTGGGTCATCAGGCCGAAATCGAGGCCCAATTGGGTGATGGCGTCCTTGAGGTTGGGAGCCTGGTCGCCGCGTTGGGCGCCGGCCCAGTCGCGGGCCATCAACCAGCCGATCCGCGCGCGTGCCCACAGCGGGGCCAGCACGTCATGGCCGGGATCCTCGTCCGGCAGCGCCACGTCGATGGCGCGTTCGAATGGCCCGGCGGCCGTCCGGCCCCGGATAGTGATGGTGCCCTGCCCCGGCTCGGTGTAGCGGCCCTTGAGCACGAGGGGGCGCGCGGCGAACAAGTCGGGCAGCGCGCCGGGGTCGGGGTAGATGTCGCCCATCGCAAGATGGCCAAAGTCCACCGTGATGTCGGTGAGTATGGGGCTGTGAATGCGTTCATGGAAGCGCTCGGCGGCTTCGTCGGACTCGGTTTCGAGCGTGACGATTTCACAGGCGCCGCGCCCTTCGCGTGCCATGCCCTCCAGTAGGAAGCGGTTGACGCTGTTGCCGATGCCGAACGAGAACACGCGGGCGGTCTGGCGGTTCTTCTGAATCGCGTCGAGGATGGCCATGTCGTTCCCGATGTAGCCATCGGTCATGAAGCACACGACCCGGAGGCGTTTGGGGTCGTTCTGGCGTCCGAGCGCGGCGTGGATGGCTTTCATCATCTCCGTGCCGCCTGAGCCTTCAAGATTGTCGAGATAATCGAGTGCCTTGCGGCGGTTTTCAACCGTGTTGGGCACGGGGTTCTGGAAGCAGTAGCCGGTGCCGCCCGCGAACGATACCAGGTTGAAGGTGTCGCGGGGGTTCATCTGTTCGATGCATAGGCGCATCGTCTTCTTGGCCTTGTTGATGGGAAACCCGCGCATCGAGCCGCTCGAGTCGATGACGAAGATCATCTCTTTGGGCGTGATGGCTTCGGGGCGGACGCGTTCCGGGGGCTGGAGGATGAGTGTGAAGAACCCGCCCTGGGCGCCCGTGTGCGTCAGCACCGCGTCGCCGATTTCCTCGCCCGCCACGGCGTATCTCAGCACGAAATCGCGATTGGGGATGGTCTTGCGCCGCTTGAGTCGTACGGTGGCTTCCGACGACCCGTCGGCGTGTTCTTTTTCAATGGCGTGCAATTCGGAGGAGATGCCGCGGATCGGCACGCCCGCGTCGAGGTGAACGGCGATGTCGATATCGTGCCCGGCCCGTTTGCCCTTGGGCGTGATGGGCGGCGTGATGCGGCCGCCATCCGGGACTTGAGGTGTTGCCGAACCCCGTTGCATGGGGCCTTGGGTACTGCCGCCGCCCGGAATGTAGCGCGGTCCGACCACCATTGGGAACGAGAACTCGTATTCCCCGTCTTCGTACTTGAGGTACTCGACGTACGAGATGGTGATCTCGATGGCATCGCCGGGAAGGATGTTGGCCACCGACTGGGTGAAGATGTTGGGGCGCTCCTGGTCGAGCAGGCTGGCGGCCTGCCCGGCGTCGCGGGCCCGTTCGTAGATACGGCGGGCCTCCTCACGTTCCTTGATGAGGCCCTTGATGACCCGATCGCCGATGGTCATCGTCATCGAGTCGACGGCCGCGCGATCCGACATCGGGAACGTATAGACCGCCTCGATGGGCTCTTCGTAGGGGTTGGAGAAACGTTGCGTGAGCGTCACGCGGGCGATGAACCCCGAGATGTCGACATCCACGCTGGTGTGCTCAAGCGGACAGAACCCTTTGGGCTGTCCTTCGTCGTCGATAACGCGCAGACAACCTTCGGTTGCCTGCGACGCGTCGCTGGGTGCGGGGGCCAGCAGGGCTCCAGCGGCCAGCAAAGCGCCCGTCACCATCCATACCATTCCTCTTTTCATATCGGCCTCCTTTGGCTCATGCGCGCCCAGGAACGGGCTCGCGCTGGTTCGCGTTCTCCGTTTCCTCACCCTCTGAGACACCGTTCGGGGCGGAAGGTTCGCGCGCAATGGAACGCGGGACAGCGGAGCAAGCGGACCGGGTTCCCCGCGGCCGTGGTGATTTGACACAGCCATCCCCGACGCGATATGCTTTCGCCCCTAATTGAGTCGGGGTGTAGCGCAGCCCGGTTTAGCGCGCTTCGTTCGGGACGAAGAGGCCGGAGGTTCGAATCCTCTCACCCCGACCATTTTAGATTCCCTCAGCAACGCCCCCTCCCGTCTGTGTGACAGCTGTCGTGTGTTTCGCCCGGCCGCTCTCGTTCCCCGAACGCCGGGTGGCGTATTGTGGCGCGCCCGAAGTACCCGGGCAAGCGGCGATTACGACAACACAAGATTGCTCAGCCACGCTGACACCCGATGGGTGAGCGTCGTGTCTGGTCCAATAGCGAGGCTAAGCTTGCCCCGCGCGCCACGGCGCAGTTAACCGGATAAGATGAGGGCTCGTTCACCCGCCTTGACGGATCGTATGCACCGGGAGTACAACGGACTATGGACATTCGGTGGTTGAGGGCGCTTTTTGACTGCTCGTGGGGCAAGAGGAGGATGGGACTGTGAGACGATGGAGTGCGGTGCTGACGTTTGGCGTAATCGGGTTGCTGGGTTTCAGTTCGAACGCGGCGGGTTACGAGTACCTGATCATCACCCACCAGGATTTCTACCAGGCCATACTTCCACTGGCGGACTATCGGGAGCAGAACGGGCTCGATACGCACGTCGTGACGATGGCGCAGATCAGCAGCCGGCCAACAGCCTTCACCATCGCCTCGTACATCGAGAGCGAATATCTGGAAGGGCTCGAACAACTCAAGTATGTGCTGTTGGTGGGGGATGTGAATTTCGTGCCCACGCATTACGTGGACGCGCATGATCCGGCCGCGGACGGGATGATCGCCACCGATCTCTACTATGCCACCATCGGCACGGCCGACTACTTGCCTGACCTGTACGTGGGGCGTCTACCCGTGACCACCGCCGCCGAGACGACGACGATGGTCAACGCTATCAAGGCGTACAAGCCGTTGAGCAAGAAAGTGCTGCTCCACGGCGCGACGGCGGAGATGTCGTACGGCTACATCCACGACACCGGGATCCTGTCGCCCGCGGGCTATATCGTCGAGACGCTGGCGGGCGCCGCCGCCAGTTCGAGCGCGGTGATCAACCGGATCAATGGCGGCAAACACATCATCGCCTACTATGGCCACGGTTCCACCACCGGCATGGGAAATCTCTACAGCTCAGACATTACCCCGACCTCACTCACCAACACGGAGTTGCCCATCATGCTCAGCGGGGGGTGTTTCAACAACGAGTTCGACCACGCCACGGTGCGCTGCATCGGCGAGATGCTCGTGCTGCACCCCAAGGGCGCCATCGCCTTCATCGGCTCGACGCGCACCGGGGGCTACGGCTACGCCTATAAGTTCCTCGATGGCTTCTACAAGGCCTTGGCGACGAAGAAGACCGTGGGCGAATTGCTCAACGCCGGACGCCAGGAGGCCTACGACGCGGCGCTGGCCGCGGGCGAACCCGTGGGCGACGGTTCGTGGACGAAGAGTTTCATCGAGAAGATCAATCTGTTGGGCGACCCGGCGCTGTCGATTCAATTCCCGGCCATCTGCTTCACCGCCAAGGTGCTGGGTGAGCATTCCAAGAGCACGGAGGCGCTGCGAGGCTTCCGGGACAGTGTATTGGCTCCCAGTCCGGCGGGGCAGGAGATCATCAAGCTCTATTACGATTGCAGTGCGTTAGCGTTGCGATGGCTCGACGCCTGGACGAAGTGACACAGACATTCAGTGCTTGACACATCCGGCAGGGCCAACGGCCAGACTCATACCAGCCGGGCGTAGCCCCAGGTCGGGA
>JAACEL010000172.1 GCA_011682535.1 Nitrospiraceae bacterium
CGCCTGCCGGACGTATCCGGCGCGGCGGTTTTCTTGTCTTCACCCTCCACGGGCGCAGGCTTCTTGCGAAGCTCGACCAGCAGTTCGGGCGTCACCGGCGCACCCTCGTCGAATAACTTATTCAACGTGTCGACGTTGACAACCGCAAACGGAAAGCGATCGCGGTGATTGAAGCCCCGTTTGGGCAGACGCCGGTGCAACGGCATCTGGCCGCCTTCGTACCCCGAGGTACGCGAATAACCCGAGCGAGATCCCTGGCCCTTGTGGCCGCGGCCGGACGTCTTGCCGTTTCCCGAGCCAGGTCCACGGCCAACGCGCTTACGCGTCTTCGTTCCACCTGCTCTGCCGTTCAGCGAGTTAAGATCCATTGTGTTTCGCTTCCTTCTCGAACGCGCCTGCCCGGCGCGCGTCCTGTCGCTTCCCGCCATCCCCGCGCGTCAAACCGCGCGCTAGAGGATGTCGGCGACGTCCAAACCGCGCATCGCGGCGATCGTTTCGACTGTCTTCAGTTGCTTGAGGCCTTCGAACGTCGCCCAAACCACATTCGCGGCGTTGTTCGACCCCAGCGACTTCGTCAGAATGTTCTGATAGCCAGCGGCCTCGAGCACGTAACGCACCGGACCACCCGCCACAAGACCCGTACCCAGCGACGCCGGCTTAAGCAACACCCGCGCGGCCGTCGCACGGCCGATCACCTCGTGCGGGATCGTCGTGTTGACAATCGGCACCTGGATCATGTCCTTCTTCGCCCGCTCAATGGCCTTGCGGATCGCATCCGGCACCTCGAGAGCCTTGCCCAGCGCCGCGCCCACGCGTCCCTTGCCGTCGCCCACCACCACAATGGCGCTGAAGCTAAAGCGGCGGCCGCCCTTGACCACCTTCGACACGCGGTTGATCTTGACGACGTGCTCGATGAACTCGTTCTCTTGCTCGGCGCGATCGCGCTTGCCACGGCGCGGGTCGCGTTTCCGGCGTTCTACACTCAAGACCGTTCTCCTAGAATTTCAGACCCGCTTCGCGGGCCGCGTCTGCAAGCGCCTTCACTCGTCCGTGAAACAAGCGCCCGTTCCGGTCGAAACATACTGTCGTCACACCCTTGGCCACCGCGGCTTCAGCGAGCGCCTTGCCCACCTGCTTCGCGCCCTCGATATTGCCACCGGGCACCTTCAACCCCAGCGACGAAACCGCCGCCAGCGTCCTGCCCGTCGTATCATCGATGACCTGCGCGGAGATTTGCTTCAGCGATCGGCTCACACTAACCCGCGGACATTCCGGCGTGCCGGCGATCTGCTTGCGGATGCGTCTCTTGCGCCGTGCCAGAAGCACCGCTTTATGACTCTTGTTTGTCATTGCCTTACACTCTCCTGAGAAAATGCGTTACTCACTGCAAACAACCGCGTGCCGCGGCTAAGCGCTCACGCCAGCAGCCTTACCGACCTTGCGGCGTACATATTCGTTCTCATACCGGATGCCCTTGCCCTTGTACGGTTCAGGCTTGCGCCACGCGCGGATATCGGCCGCCGCCTGGCCCACCAACTCTTTGTCGATACCCGACACCTTGATCGTCTGCGCATCAGGCGTCTCAAACTCGATTCCCGCCGGCGGGTCGATCAACACCGGATGGCTAAAACCCACCACCAAGCTCAAGGCCTTGCCCTGCATCGAAACACGGTAACCAACACCCACGATCTTGAGCACCTTGGCATAGCCCTCGGTCACCCCGACCACCATGTTGTTCACCAACGCCCGCGTCAACCCGTGCAGCGCACGATGCTCACCCCGGTCCGACGGACGCGTCACCACAACTTCCGTGTCGCCCACCTTCACCGTGATGTCAGGGTGGAGATCGCGCTCAAGCGTGCCTTTGGGGCCCGTGACCTTAAAATGCGTACCGGTAAGCTCGCATTTCACACCACTCAAAATGGCGACCGGCATTTTTCCTACTCGGGACACGGCTACTATTCCTCTCTGCAATTCCTGCGTATGGGCCGCGGGCCCATCGCTACCAAACTTCGCACAAAACCTCGCCGCCGATTTGCTGGCTGCGCGCCTGCTTCGACGTCATCACCCCCTGCGAGGTGCTCACGATGGAAATTCCCAGCCCACTGCGCACAAGCTGGAGATCCTTGTACTTCGCATAGGTTCGCAAACTGGGCTTGCTCACACGCTTGATGCCCTGGATTACGGGCGAATGATCCGGCGTATACCGCAACGTCACCCGAAGCTGGCAACGAGGATCACCCAGGGGTTCACAAAGCACATAGTCCTCAATAAACCCCTCGCGCTTCAGGACGGCGCAAATGCTCTCCTTCATGCGCGACGCGGGAACGTCCACGGTGGTCTTGCCCGCACCGAGGGCATTGCGAATCCGCGTCAATAAATCGGCAATAGGGTCGCTCATCGACATTGTCAGGTTTCCTCTTATACCTACCAGCTGGATTTCGTGACGCCCGGGAGTTTCCCCTCGAGAGCCAAGGTGCGGAAGCAGATGCGGCAAATCTGGAACTTGCGCATGTAGGCGTGCGGACGCCCGCAAACGCGGCAGCGGTTATAGGCGCGCACCTTGAACTTCGGCGTTCTCTTGCACTTTGCTATGAGTGACTTCTTAGCCACGACATCCTCCCTGGTTCTACCAAGCTCTTCACTATCGAGGAACGTCCATCCGCTCCCTGGATCCGTCCGCCATTCACCGTTGAACCCTAGTTCCTGAACGGCATTCCAAACTTACGCAGCAACTCGCGGCTCTCATCCGTGTCGCGGTTGTTCGCGATGACAAACGTAATATTCATTCCACGCACACGCGACACATCGTCGATGTTAACCTCCGGAAAAATCGTCTGCTCGCGCAGGCCCAGCGTGTAGTTGCCGTCCTTATCGAAACTCGCCGGCGACACACCGCGGAAGTCGCGGACACGAGGAATCACCACGTTAAACAGGCGATCCATGAACTCGTACATCCGCTCGCCGCGTAGCGTCACCATACACGCAATCTTCGAACCCGCACGCAGCTTGAACCCGGCGATCGACTTGCGCGCCTTGCGGATGCTCGGCTTCTGACCCGTGATCTGACCCAACTCCGCCATCGCCGCGTCAAGCAGCCGCGGCTCCGTCTGCGCGTCACCCACGCCCATGTTCACGACGATCTTCTCAAGCTTGGGCACCTGCATCGGATTGTCGAACTTGAATTGCTCGAACATCTCCGCGTGAATGGTGTCGCTATATCGTTCTTTCAGTCTTGCCGGCACGGTAAACTCACTCCTGAGAAACCCTCTCGTTTCTCGTTAGCCGCCGAACCGCCCGAAGGCCGGTTCGCGGCGTCCTAGTCGTTGAGCGTCTCTCCATTGATCTTATACACGCGCACGCGCGTGCCGTCTTCGAGACGTTTCATGATAATCTTCGAGGCCTTCTGGGCCGCCTCGCACCAAGGCATCACGTTGGACACGTGAATCGACGCTTCCCGCTCAACAATGCCGCCCTGCTGGTTTCGACTGCTGGGCTTGGTGTGGCGCTTGATCATATTCACGCCCTCAACCAGCACACGGTCACGTTTCGGGTACGTCTGCAACACGCGGCCGCGCCGCCCCTTGTACTTGCCCGTAATCACCACGACGGTGTCACTCTTCCGGATATGCATTCTGTCTCAATCCCTACGCTGTTCGCGTCTTGCCTTCGCCACGCCGTCCCGCCCGGACCTACACCACCTCGGGCGCGAGGGAAATAATCCGCATGAACCCTTTTTCCCGCAACTCACGCGGCACCGGGCCAAAAATGCGCGTGCCCCGCGGATCCTTCTGCGGCGTAATCAACACGGCCGCGTTCGAGTCGAATCGAATCACCGTACCATCCGGACGCTGCAAGTCGTGCTTCGTCCGCACCACAACCGCCTTCACCACCTCGCCCTTCTTCACCGCCGTATTCGGCAGCGCCTCTTTGACGGTAGCCGTGATAATATCGCCCACGTGCGCATAGCGGCGCTTCGAACCGCCCATGACCTGGATGCAGCGAATCCGCCGTGCGCCGCTGTTGTCGGCGACTTGAAGATTAGAGTAAATCTGAATCATTTCACGCTTCCCTCTGGTGTGCGCTCACGCAGCGCATCCATACGCTTACTCGGCGCGCTTGACAATCTCTACCAGACGCCAACGCTTCGTTTTGCTCAACGGGCGCGTCTCGCGGATACGAACCAAATCGCCCACGCCACACGCGTTCTCGGCGTCATGCGCCTTGAACTTAGTCGTCTGCTTGCTGGTCTTCTTGTAAAGGGGATGCTCCACAAGACGCATTACCGCCACGGTGATGGTCTTGTCCATGGCCGTGCTAATCACCAAGCCAACCCGCTCCTTGGCATTACCCCTGCTCTTCACAGCCACCGCTTCGCGCCGTTCGTCCATTGTTAGTGAGTCCCTTTCGCTACCGCCAACTCGCGCTCTCGCAGAATCGTCTTGATCCGTGCAATATCGCGACGGGCATTACGGGCGCCGCGCGTGTTGTCCACCACACCCGTAGCCATCTGAATCCGGAAGTTCATCAGCGCGTCGTTGCGCTCTTTCAGCAACTGCTGAAGCTCTTCGGTCGTCTGCTCTCGAAGCTCTCTCGCGTTCACCTTCGGTCTCCCGTGGTCCTATGCGCGCGCCTACACACGCTTCACGAATTTCGTCCCGATCGGGAACTTGTGCCCAGCCAACCGAATCGCCTCCCGGGCCAATTTCTCGGGTACGCCTTCGATTTCAAACATGACCCGGCCCGGCTTCACCACCGCAACCCAGTACTCCGGCGCGCCCTTACCCTTACCCATGCGCACCTCGGCCGGCTTCTTCGTCACCGGCTTGTCTGGAAACACACGAATCCACACCTTGCCGCCACGTTTCATGTGGCGCGTCAACGCGACTCGCGCCGCCTCGATCTGCCGCGCCGTCACCCACCCGGCTTGCGTGGCCTTCAGGCCAAACTCACCAAAATCCACGGACGCAGCGCCCTTAGTCAGCCCGGCACGGCGGCCGCGCTGCTGTTTGCGGTACTTGACTCGTTTCGGCATCAACATTTCGATCGTTCTCCATCAACCGGGGCCGCAAGACCGCCCCAAATACTATTGCCTGGGCCGTGCAGGGCCACGCTCGCGCCGCCGGCGCCCACCCGCGGCTTCCTCGCCACCGATCGTCGTCACGAACTCGCCGCGCGGAACTTCACCGTGATAGATCCAGCACTTCACGCCGATGCACCCATACGTCGTCCGGCTCGTCGCCTGGCCATAATCGATGTTGGCGCGCAACGTATGCAGCGGCACACTGCCTTCATGGGCGTTCTCGCAACGCGCGATTTCCGCACCATTCAAGCGGCCCGCCACGCGCAGGCGAATGCCCTTCGCGCCCAACCGCATCGTGTTCTGGATCGACTTCTTCATCGCCCGCCGGAACGACGACCGCCGCTCAAGCTGCTGGGCAATGCCCTCGGCGACCAACTGCGCACTCAACTCCGGACTCAGCACCTCGTGGATGTTGATCAGCAGTTCGCGGCCCGTCAGACGCTCCAACTCATAGCGAAGCTTGTCAACCTCCGCGCCACGCTGGCCGATCACCAGCCCCGGACGCGCAGTGTAGATATGCACCTTCGCCTTGCGCCCAGCACGCTCGATGTCAACCTTCGCGATGCCCGTGTTGTACAAGCGCTTCTTCACATAGTCGCGAAGCTTGAGATCCTCATGCAGCAGCTCGGCATAGTCCCGGCTCGCGTACCAGATGGAACTCCACGTCTTGATCACGCCCAGCCTGAAACCGTTTGGATGTACCTTCTGACCCACCGATGGTCTCCTCGTTTAGTCGGCCTGCTTGTCCGTCTTCTCCGCGATACGCAACGTCACATGACTGCTGCGCTTGCGGATACGTGTCGCCCGGCCGCGCGGTTGCGGCGAAAAGCGGCGCAACGTCGGCCCTCCATCAACTAGAATGGTCTTCACAACCATCTCGTCCGTATCGATTCTATCGTGCGTATCCGCCGCAACACTCTCAGCGTTGGCCACCGCCGACTCCAAAATCTTGCTCAAGATCGGCCCTGCGCGCTTCACCGTGAACTGCAGGATCGTCCGTGCTTCAGACACCTTCTTCCCGCGAATCAGATCGGCCACCAGCCGGACCTTGCGCGGGGCGATGCGCACGTACTTGGCGCGGGCTACTGCTGCCGCCATCTCTAAAACCTCCTGTTGCCATGTAAGCCGGACGCCATCATGCCCGCCGGCCCCATCAGCCTCAGCTACCTGCCTCTGCCGCCGGGATGCCCACGGAATGTGCGGGTGGGCGAGAACTCACCGAGCTTGTGGCCTACCATGTTCTCTGTCACGAACACCGGAATGAACTTGTGGCCATTGTGGACCGCAATCGTCAGGCCAATCATAAGCGGCGTCACCGTGGACCGCCGCGACCAGGTTCGAATCACCCGCCGATCGCCGCTGGCGAGTTGCGTTTGCACCTTCTCTATCAGGTGGTCGTCTACGAACGGGCCTTTTTTTACCGACCGTGGCACAGTTTCGTTCTCCTATTCGTTGCCTCGCGTCACACGCGCGCGGGCACTAGCCGTTCCGCCGCCGGATGATGTGGCGGTTCGTACTCTTGTTCTTCTTACGCGTCTTATGACCCTTGGTCGAAACACCCCAAGGGGTCACCGGGTGCCGCCCGCCCGACGTGCGGCCTTCACCACCGCCGTGCGGGTGATCCACCGGGTTCATTACCACACCGCGGACCTTCGGGCGATGCCCTTTCCACCGCGAGCGCCCCGCCTTGCCGCCACTGATGTTGCTGTGGTCCTCATTGCCAACCTGTCCGATCGTCGCACGGCACCGCAACAACACCCGACGCATCTCACCCGACGGCATACGCAGCGCCGCAAACCGGCCTTCCTTCGCCAGCAACTGGCAGCCATTGCCCGCCGAACGCGCCATCTGGCCGCCCTTGCCCGGCGTCAACTCAACATTGTGCACCACCGTACCCAGAGGAATGTCGGCCAAAGCCAGGCAATTCCCCACCTGATACTCCGCCTGCGCCCCACTGTTGATCGTCATGCCCACCGACAAACCCGACGGCGCCAGGATGTAACGCTTCTCGCCGTCCACGTACACGATCAGGGCGATGCGGGCCGAACGGTTCGGGTCATACTCGATGGCCGAAACCTTGCCCGGCACGCCATCCTTCTCGCGGCGGAAGTCAATGATGCGGTACTGGCGCTTGTGCCCGCCGCCTCGCCGGCGCATCGTGATGCGCCCGTGGCAGTTGCGGCCGGCCTTCTTGGGATTCGGGGCCAGCAACGACTTCTCCGCATCCTTCTTCGTCAGATCCGAGAAGTCGGATACGGTCATGAACCGCCGTGAAGGCGTCGTCGGCTTATATTTCTTCACTGGCATTGGTCAGATAACTCCCTAGATAAGGTCGATCGCATCGCCTTGCCGAAGCGTGACAATGGCTTTCTTCCAGTTCGTGCGGCGGCCCGGCACACTGCGCCCGCGCCGGCCGCTCACCTTGCCCTGGTAGTTAATCGTGTTGACCCTCAACACCTTCACATTGAACAGATGCTCGACCGCGTCCCGGATTTGGCGCTTGTTCGCCCGCGGGTCCACGCGGAACGTGTACTGGTTCTTCGTGTCACGCTGCAGTGTCGACTCCTCGGTAATCAACGGCGCCTTCACAATGTAGTAAGGATCGTTCTTCATGACAGCCGCTCCTCAAGCTTCACTACGGCGTCACGGGACAAAACCACCCGGAACGCGTTCAGCACATCCAGCGCATTCAGGTCCGCCGCCGTCTTCACCTCCACCTTCGGAATGTTGCGCGCCGAAAGCAGCACACTGCGATCGGATTCGGCCGTCACAAACAACGTCCGGCCTCGTTCCGGCGCAACCAAACTCATCAGCTCAGCAAAACGCGACGTCTTCGGCGCTTCCATCGTCAACGAATCCAGCACGCACAGCGCCTCGTTCCGAAGCCGGTCGCTCAACATGCAACGCAACGCCGTCCGGCGCGAACGCAGCGGCACATTCTGCCGGTAGCTGCGCTTGTGCGGCCCGAACACGACACCGCCCCCACGCATCTGCGGCTCACGCGAACTGCCCTGGCGCGCCCGGCCCGTGCCCTTCTGGCGGAACGGCTTGGTGCCGCCGCCGCGCCGTTCCGCGCGGCGCTTCGTCGCGGCATTGCCCTGGCGCTTCGCATTCATCAGCGCCACCGCCACATCATGCACCAACCCTTCGTTAGAAACGACATCGAAAACAGCATCACTCAGATCGATGGGATCCAGTTCCCGGCCTTCCATCGTATATAGCTTTGCGGACGCCATCTCTACTTCGCTCCTTTCTTGGAGCCGTCAGCCGAAGCCGTCTTCACGCTCTTCTTGACCATGACGAGGCCGCCCATGGCGCCCGGTACACTGCCGCGCACGACCAGCAGATTCTTGTCCACGTCCACATCGATTACTTCGAGGTTCTGCGTGGTCACGCGTGCGTTACCCATGTGCCCGGGCATATGCTTGCCCTTGACGACATGCGCCGGATCGGCGCTCTGGCCGATCGCGCCCGGACGCCGATGGAAGTTCGAGCCGTGGGTGCCCGGGCCACCGCCCCAGCCCCACCGCTTCATGCCGCCGGCAAAGCCCTTACCCTTCGATGTGCCCGACACGTCCACACGGTCCCCCGTCTGAAAAATGTCGACCTTCACCTCGTCGCCGGCCTTCAAACCCTCGTCCTTCGTCACACGAAACTCGCGCAGCGTGCGCTTAGGCGCCACGCCGCACTTCTCGAAATGACCGCGCAAAGGCTTGGTCAAGCGCCGCTCAGGAACCTCACCAAAACCCAACTGAACGGCGTCGTAGCCTTCGTGGTTTTCCGTCTTACGCTGGACAACGGTGCACGGTCCCGCTTCAAGAAGCGTGACTTCTACCCAGCGCTCATCCTCGGTAAAGACCCGAGTCATGCCCAGTTTCTTGCCCAATAATCCATTTAGCATCGTTCAGCAATCCTCTGCAGCGGGCCGCGCAAAGCGCGACGCTGACGCTATTGCTTAATCTCTACATCCACACCCGCCGGCAAATCGAGTTTCATCAACGCGTCAACGGTCTGAGCCGTCGGGTTGACGATGTCCAGCAGGCGCTTGTGCGTGCGAGTTTCGAATTGCTCACGCGACTTTTTGTCGACGTGAGGCGACCGGTTGACGGTATACTTCGAAAACGCCGTAGGCAACGGGATAGGCCCCTTGATCCCCGCACCGGTGCGCTGGGCAGCCAACACGATTTCTTGAGTTGACTGATCGAGCAAGCGGTGATCGTAGGCCCGCAGCTTGATTCTTATTTTGTAACCGTCAGCCATTCCCTATCTCCTCAGACCTTTCGCTGTCTCTTGAGCCAGGCGGCCGTCAGGCCACCCGATACCGCCTTACTCAATAATCTTGGTTACAACGCCGGCGCCCACCGTACGCCCGCCTTCGCGGACGGCGAAGCGCAGATTCTCATTCATC
>JAACEL010000571.1 GCA_011682535.1 Nitrospiraceae bacterium
GTCGGCCACATACGGTGTGCGGACCCCTTCCTGTTCCTGTACGACGATCTCCATGTTGTCCGTGCCGTCCGGGTAGATGCCGTATTCCTTGTAGAAATAGGGGTTGCGTTTCTGGACGCGGTGTTTCCGGTCGTCGGCGTTCTTGTTGGCCGACGCCACCATCTTGTTCGCCAACGCACTCAACTGGGCTTCGTGGTCTTGCGGGGTGGCGGCTGGAGTAGCGTCGGACGCCTCTTGTCCGGCGGAGACGGTCCGGCTCACACGTCCGCCGAAAATCGAGCACGACGTCGACAGCAGTCCCACCAAGCAGAGCGTTACCCACAATCCGAGCCACTGCTTCCCTGTCTTCATGCTGAGGTTCTCCACGGGTTCAAGAGGCTCGCGCACACGTCACGGCGTTCCTCCGCAATACTGGCGATTTGCCTGCGAAACAAGGCGGAATAATACCACAGATGCGGCGGGGAACTCACTTGTCGAGGACTGGGCGGCCCCGGATGTACAGGCGGAGCGCGCGTGGCGTGCGTGTGGCTGTTATGCGTTTCCAGTCGGCCAAGCGCACCCAATTCTTGCCCAGGCGCTTGACCTCGAAGCGGCCCAACAGCCGCTCTTCCTGCGCCGTTCCCCCTTGGCGGTCTCCCTCGGTGTCCTTCTTCACCTTGCTGTAGACCACCTCTTCAGACTCGGTACCCGAGACCGGGTCGAGTCTTATGACTCGGAACCGGGCCTTCTGCTCCGCTTCATTGATTTCGAGGAGGAGGATCTTGTAAGCGTAGACTTCCTCGAGGGCCTCGCGCTTGAGTTCTTGCAGTTTCTTGCTGTTCGGGTCTATCTTGAGTGCGTCGGTGGCCATTTTCGAGGCCACGTTGAGCAGGTCGGGACTCCAATCTTTGGCGTTGAACAGGGCCTCTACTTCCGCCCGAACCGCCTCGCGCGCACGGTCCGCCACGGCACGGTTCGAGGCGTCGTTTACGATCGCCAGCGCTTCCATGGCCGCCTCCAGCGCTTCCAGCGCGGATCCGCCCGAATCCAGGATGGCCACGGCGCGGTTGTCGAAATGCACGATGGGTTTGGCGTCCCGCTGGGCGACGTACGCGTCATACTGGCCCTTGCCATACCAGCCGCCCAGACCCATCACCGCTAGGATGGCCACGGTCAGCGCAGCCGTCTTCACGCGTCCGATCCAGTCCGGTTGCCGGGCCGCCGCTGCATGACGCCGCGTGGCCGCGAATCCTCCTACCGAGGCCAACTCCTTGCCCCGCGGATCCAATTCCGAGGCCGTCTTGTCTTTGGTGTCATCATCGGCAGGGGAGACTTGAGGCGCGTGGCCGCGGTGGAACCAGGAGTGATGCTCCTCCTTGACGTCCTGCGCTGCCGCCAGTTCCTCTTGGCGGAAGGCCTCCAGCGCCTCGGCGACGTTCTCAGCCACTTCGTACTGCGTGCGAGTTTCACCCCCGAGGTCGGTGATGGTGAGTTGGCGGGCTTCGTCGCGGGGCCGCCCGACGCTTTCGCCACAGTAGCGGCACTTGGTCGCGTAGAAACTGATCTCCATGCGGCAGCTTGGGCATAGCCGCATCCGCTCTCGAGCACTCAGCGGGTCGTCTTGCGACAACGCGAATCCTCCCCTATTACCGACGACACAATCATGCTAGCAGACCGCGCGGCGAGGTGCAACGCGCTCTTCTTGCACAGCACGGCCAGTACGGGCGGTACGCTGACTCGTTAGTATACCGGCGTACACCACTTCCTGTATTTCTCAACCCTGCCCTGGACTACGTCAAAGTAGGCCTCTTGGAGCTTTGTCGAGAAGGGCCCGGGAGTGCCGCCCCCCACAATACGCCGATCGACCGAACGCACCGGGGCCACCTGCGCCCCCGTGCCACAGAAGAACAACTCGTCGCACGTATACAACTCCGTGCGGGCGATCGAACGTTCCTCAACCTCCATGCCAAGTTCCTCGCGCGCCAGCTCCATCACCGTGTTACGCGTGATGCCGACCAGGATGTCCGAGTTGGGCGGCGCCGTGATCAGTTTGCCGTTCAGCACCATGAACAGGTTCATTGCGCTGCCTTCGGATACCGTGCCGTCCTCGCGCAGGAAGATGGCTTCGTCGAAACCGGCTTGCTTTGCTTCGGTCGCCGCGAGCGACGAGTTGAAGTAGCTGCCCGTCGCTTTGATGCGGGTCGGGATGGCGTTGTCCGACAGGCGCCGCCACGACGACACCATCACGTCCAGACCGTTGTCGATGTCGCAGTAATCGCCCAGTTTGATGACGTAGCAGCACAACTGGCTTTCAACGCCGATGAACTTTGGACCGAGGGACAGGTCGCTCACGTAACAGACCGGGCGGATGTAGACCCCCTCGCGGAACCCGCTGCGGCGCACCAATTCAATGCAGATCTCCGTGATTTTCTCGCGGTCTTCAGAAATGTCCATTTGCGTCACGGCGAAATTGCGCACCATCCGATCCACGTGTTCGGGAAGGCGGAAGATCAGCACGTTGTCTTCTTCCTTCACGTAGTAGCCTCGAATACCTTCGAAGATCCCCGTGCCGTAGTTGAAGGCGTGCGTCATGATACTGATGTTGGCCTGCTCGATGGGGACATACTGCCCCTCGAAGTAGGCGGTCAAACCGGGCTGCATTGCTGCCATTATGCGATCTCCGTATTGCCGTCCGCGTCGAGGTTACTTCTTCTTCCTGTTCTTCAGAGCCGTCTGATAGTACCGGTCGTTCAGCTTCGTTACCAGATCTGAGTATTCCTGGATATCCAGCTTGACGATGTCCCGCATCGACACCAGACCCCGCAACTCGTCGTTTTCATCCATCACTACCAGATGCCGGATGCCGAATTCATACATGTGCATCTTGGCCACGCGATAGTCTTCATCGGGGGATACGGATTGGTACCCCTCAGACATCACCTCTCGTATTGGTACGGTCTCGGTGTCCAAGCCGCGATGTACCACCCGCCGCAGCAGGTCGCGCTCGGAGAACACGCCCACAAC
>JAACEL010000572.1 GCA_011682535.1 Nitrospiraceae bacterium
GCTGCAGGCCGATGCCGTTCTCGGCGAGCGTCTGGGCCATGAACACGGCGTTCGTGTCGACGATCTGGCCCAGTAGTAATTCCGTGCCGATCATGACCAATTCACATTGCACCGTACTGGACTCCCCATGGTTTCAGCGTGATGGGATTGAAGGACAAGGGCGCCGCGAGCAGGGCGGCCGGCGTCAACCGAAGTGCTTGTGGAAGTACTCCGCGCCGTCCAGGTGGCGCAGTTGGACACGGACGAACTGGTCGACCTCTTCGCGTGTGATTGGGCCGCCGTCCGGCGGTTCCGGATCGAACGTGCCGGACTCCCACTCGGCCATGGCCTCGGCGGGCTCGTCTGTGTCGGCGCGCTTGATGTCCAACATACCCGCGTCGAGAAACTCGCCGATCACGTCGGCCAAATGCGCGCGGCGCTCCTCGCGCGTGCCCTGTTCGATGATCCGCCGATTGACGCCGATGGCGCGTTCGCGGAACAGAACGATCCACTCGTTACACGCGGGGCAGGGCATGACGGCGACCACATCTTTGGGCACTTTGGAGGTCTTGAAGCGGTGTTCTTTGCAATGAGGACAATAAATCATGAAAACCTGAACTTTCGGACTGCTCCGCCGTCTCCATCACTACCCATATTCTAGGCGATGATGCGCAAGTGTGTCAATCCGCCACCGTCTCGCCCGCTCCTCGCTTCTCTTTGCTTCTTTCTCTTCTCGTGAAGAGAAAGAAGAGCGCTACATGCCATAGGAGCGCAATTTGTAGATGAGGTTGCGGCGGCTGATCTGGAGTAGCTGTGCCGCCTTGGTCTTGTTGCCGTTGGTCTTTTCGAGCGCTTCGAGAATGGCCTGCCGTTCGATCTCCTGCATGCTGCCGACGAGCACGCGCCTGGGTTGCGCCGTTGGCGACCCGCCCTGCACCTGGGCGGGCAAGTCGGTGGGCAGGATCAGCGACCCGTTGGCCATGATGACCGCGCGTTCGAGGGCGTTGCGCAGTTCACGCACGTTACCGGGCCAGTCGTAACTCATCAGCAACCGCTCCGCGGCGGGGGCCAGGCGCTTCCGGTGCTTCTTGACGAAACGTTCGGCCAGGGGCAGCACATCGTCCATGCGCTCGCGCAGCGGCGGGACCACGAGTGGGAAGACGTTGAGGCGGTAGAACAGGTCTTCGCGGAATGTCCCCGCCTCGACTTCCTTTTCCAGGTCGCGGTTGGTGGCGGCCAACACGCGCACGTCGACCTTGATCTCTTTGTTGCCGCCGACGCGCTGGAATGTGCCCGCTTCCAACACGCGCAGGAACTTGGGCTGCAAGTCGAGCGGCAACTCGCCGATCTCGTCGAGAAACACCGTGCCGCCCCGCGCCAACTCGAACCGCCCGATGCGCTGTCCCTCCGCGCCAGTGAACGCGCCCTTTTCGTGTCCGAACAGCTCGCTCTCGATGAGATCCTTCGGCAACGCGGCACAGTCGACGCGCACCAGGGGTTTGGCGGCGCGCAGGCTGTTGGCATGAATGAAATCGGCCACGACTTCCTTGCCCACCCCGCTCTCGCCGAGCACCAGCACTGCCACGTCCGCGCCTGCGGCGCGCCCGGCCAATTCGAATACGCCCCGCATCGCCGTGCTTTCCGCAACGACATCCTCCGGCAGGGTGAGTCCTTCGGGCGCCGCGACCGCGCGGCCGCCATGCCCGAGGGCGTCGTCGATTGCGGCCACGACCTCGTCGAGATCGACGGGTTTCTCCAGATAGTCGATAGCGCCCAGTTTGATGGCCGACACGGCGTCGCGTACGTCGATGAAGGCCGTGAGCAATACGACGGGCAACTCGGGGCGGCGCTTCTTGACCTCTTTGAGCACCTCGATGCCGTTCATTCCCGGCATGCGCACGTCGAGCAGCATCGCGCCGCATTCCCCGGCGGCCTCGAGTGCGGCCTCACCATTTTCGCAGAGTATCGTATCGTAGCCGGCCGTCCGCATGGCGCTGTCCATGAGCTGACGCTGCGCACGTTCGTCGTCCACGATGGCCACCCGCACCCGCTCAGTCATCCGCGGCTCCCCGTTCCGTCATGCCGGCCAGCGACACACACGTTCCTTGTCCAAGTGTCGAACTCACCGTTAACGTCCAGCCGTGCGCGCGCGCTACCTGATCCACGATCGACAGGCCCAGCCCTGTCCCGTCCTCGAAGCGCGAGAAATAGGGCTCCGTCACCCGCGCGAGATCGTCTTCGGCGATCCCGCATCCATTGTCGCTGACCGACAGGCTCACCGTCCACTCGTGGCGCTGCGCCTCAACGACGACCTCCCCGCCGCGATCAACCGCGCGCAACGCGTTCAAGACGAGATTGAGCAGCGCGCGTCGCAGCAGGCCGGGGTCCGCGCAGACGGTGAGCGCGGTGGGGCGCCATGTCACTTCGGCCCCCTGTTGGCCCGCTTCGGGTTCCACCAACGGCGCCAACTCAGTGAACAAGGTTCGGAGATTGACGGTGGCCAGCGCGGGTTCTTTGGGGCGCGCCAGTGCGAGGAACGAGTTGATCTGTCCAACGGTCCGGTCGGCTTCGTCGACGATTCGATCCGCGAGTTGGCGGACCTCGGTATCGGCGGCGGGCGATTGTCCGATGGCTTGCGCCAATCCGCGCACGACGCCGAGCGGGTTTTTCGTTTCATGCGTCAGTCCCGCGCCCAATTGGGCGAGGCGTTCACTGTGGGCGGCGCGTTCCTGTGCCAAGGCCAGCGCGGCCTCGAGGTCGCGATGCTGGGTCTGGGCCAGCGCCACCAGTGTGGCGAGCGAAACCGCGACGAGCCAGATGGCCGACGACGCGAGCCACTGGACGTAATCGCGTTGGATTTGCCGCACCACGGCGCTTGCGTCCAAGGCGACCGCCAACGCGAACGGACCTTCGGGGAAGCCCTGCCACGGCGCCCCGAAGCCCTCCCACAATTCCTTCGTTTCGCGCCACGTTTCCGGCGAAGCACGTTCTTCGGTCTGGGGCCCCGGCCCGCCGCCGCG
>JAACEL010000573.1 GCA_011682535.1 Nitrospiraceae bacterium
GTCAAATCCAACTAGTTCTAAACTCAGCCTCGGTCAACCCGCTGCTTGCCAGATCCGCTGTCACTTTTCGAACCAGATGCTCAATGAGAATCCGCAACCTACTTCCATCGAGCCAGAATCAAACTCAGTCACTAATGTACAAGTCTATCAGAACAGATGGCAATCCGCAAGACTTTTTTTCTTCACTGTACTTGCTTCTTAAGTTGTGTGCCTATACTCTTCGTCATGCTGCCCATGTTTCGGCGTTACCTCGCGCACAACGGCTTGCCAGGACACATGGGGCACAAAGCGGCACGTATGGGTACCGTTTGACACGTCATGGGCTATGCGGGGAAAGAATTCCCAGGATTCGTTCTACCCACTTTGTTCAACCAGTGAGATGCTTTTGTAAAGGACATACGGTTTCAGAGTGTCTGATCTTTGGGGAAGTCCTGTATCCTCCACTTCTCCTGGTGAACAACACTCGGCCATCGAAGTGGGCAGGGAGCACGCAACGAGCGCGCAGACCGCCCCGTACCTCACTCAGATACCCTCTTTCGGAGAATTGGGACCTTTCCCGGCTAGGGATTCGGCCAGAAACCCTAGACGAGCGCATGCACGAGTTCACCTGGAATACCGGGGTGTCTCGACCAACTCGATCTCACTTGATACAGATCCCCCAGGTGCGCTACCATGAGGCGATGTAGTCACAGCTTTAGCGTCTCAGGCAATGAACGACGCGTTTGTGTCTTTGACTGTCAAGAGGAGGCAATATAATGAAACGCAGTCAGATCAACGCGCTGATGGCTGAGGCCTCGGCGTTTCTCGAAAGCCACCACTTCCATCTGCCACCATGGGCCTTCTGGAAACCGGGGGACTGGGCAGACCAAGCCATGCGATGCGAGGAGATCATCGAGAACATGCTGGGATGGGACATTACCGACTTCGGTTCGGGACGCTTCGCTGAATGCGGCCTCCTGCTGTTTACGTTGCGCAATGGAAACACCGCACGCAGGGTAAGGAAGACGTACGCCGAGAAACTCCTTATTGTCGAGGAGAATCAGGAAACGCCGCTGCACTTCCACTGGAGCAAGGCGGAGGATATCATCAACCGCGCCGGCGGGAACCTGGTGATGGAGATCTACGGGTCAACGGAGAGTGAAGATCTCAGCGACAAGCCGATTTCGGTGCAAGTCGACGGCATCCAGCGTGACGTCGAACCTGGCGGTGCCGTCGTTCTGACCCCGGGCGAGAGCATCTGCCTGGAGCCAGGCGTCTACCACCGCTTCTTCGCGGCGCCCGGCAAGGGCAAGGTGCTTGCAGGCGAAGTTAGCCAAGTGAACGACGACCGGACCGACAACCGGTTCCATGGCGAAGTCGGCCGCTTCCCCGAAATCGACGAAGACGAAGAACCGCTCCACCTACTGGTGACAGACTACGAACGCTACCTATAGTGGCCCCGGTGTGCGTCCGAGCCCGCACACTCAGTAAGGAGATAAGCATGAATAGACCCTATGACGTAATGGCCGCGGGACACCTGTGCCTGGACATCATCCCGAGATTCTCCAATTCCCGCGCGGCCCAGATCGGCGACATCATGCGGCCGGGCAAACTGGTCAACGTGAAAGAAGCAGCACTTTGCACCGGTGGGCCGGTGTCCAACACGGGGATCAACATGAAGTCGCTGGGTAACCATGTCTGTTTTTGCGCGCGTGTCGGTGGCGATGTTATTGGCAAGATCACCGCCGACATGCTCAGCGAAAGCGGGAACGCCCAAGGAATACACGTCGTCGAAGACTCGGCGAGTTCCTACACCATCGTTATCGCTCCCCCGGGAATCGACCGAATATTCCTGCACAACCCCGCCACGAACGACACCTTCGGACCAGACGACCTCGAGCCTGCCCTGATCGCCCAGTGCCGCCACTTCCACTTCGGCTATCCGCCCCTAATGGAGAGAATGTTCTCCGACAATGGCGAAGGACTACGGCGAGTGTTTGAAATCGCCAAAGAAGCAGGCGCCACTACGTCCTGCGACATGACCTTGCCCGATCCCAACAGCCCCTCCGGCCAAGTCGACTGGAGCGCGATACTGGAACGTATCGTGCCTTTGATCGATGTCTTCCTGCCATCGATCGAAGAAACGCTCTACATGCTCGAGCCTGCCACGTTTCTGGCCATGAAGAAGGAGCACAACGACGCGGAGTTGATTGACTTCCTGACTCCCCAGGACTACACGCGGTTGGCCAACCGCCTGATCGACATGGGCGGCAAGGTCATCGGACTCAAGAGTGGACACCGTGGCTTTTACGCGAAGACCGCAGGCAGCGAGACCTTCTCAGCAATGGGTGCCGCCAAACCTGCCGACCATCAGAACTGGGCCAACCGCGAACTGTGGCAACAGGCCTACGCGGTGGACGACTTCGGCAGCGCAACCGGCTCGGGCGATTCGGCCATCGCCGGTTTCCTCACCGCGTTCCTGCGTGGCCTGACTATTGAGGAGGCACTTCAGTATGCCGTGTGCTGTGGGTATCAGAACGTGTGCGTGCTGGACGCAATCAGCGGCATCCGCTCGTGGGAGCAGCTCATGGAGATGATCGAGGCGCCCATGCCCTTCATCGAAGCCCACATCGATGACCCGGGTTGGAGGGGCGCAGAGCGGCCAGGCCAGTGGGACCGGGAGGCCAGATAGGTGTCCCTCCCGAAAACTCGTACTTATAGCGCTGCCATCATTTACAGGTTTCTCCGCAGACGTGTGAATTGCCACATTCTCGCCCGATTTGGTGGCCTGTCCTTCCTGAAAACCCATCCGATCCGATTTATCCCGTGCGCTGAGCGGAGTCTTAGGGCGACGAAGAGTTGAGAGTTGGGTTCCGCATCGCAGGATCGCCCGTTCTCACGGTGATTGGGGGGCACGCCAATGGTACCAATCATCTCGACCGCCCACTTGTCATCTCGACCGCCCACTTGTCATCTCGACCGCCCACTTGTCATCTCGACCGCAGGGAGAGA
>JAACEL010000574.1 GCA_011682535.1 Nitrospiraceae bacterium
AACTTGCGCATAACTTGTCATTTCGACCGAAGGGAGAAATCTCTTGCCACGGAAAACACCGGTATTTCGTCTACGTACTGGCCCAGTGGAAAGACTTGGCGAGGGGTGGGGCGAGATCTCTCCCTGTGGTCGAGATGACAAGTGGGTGGTCGAGATGACAAGTGGGTGGTCGAGATGACAAGTGGGTGGTCGAGATGACAAGTGGGCGGTCGAGATGACTGTTGACATGAGGTCCTGTCTGATGAACCGGATTTTCACACAATCGCTGTTCACAACTCAATCCTGCTTATCCTGTTTATCCCGTCAAGAAGAGATTCGCCAGCAAGCCTCGAAGAAGACTGAAGTACGCTCTTTTCGGATGAACCTTTTTTGCCATGGTTAGCATGTGGGAACAGATCCGCTCGAACCGGCGCCGATCGATCGTGTTGGCCGCTGTTATTGCGCTGTTGCTGATGGTCATGGGGTTCGTCTTCGGCGAAGCCTATTTCTCCGGCGGCGGCGTGTTTGGCCTGCTCCTGGCCTTGATCGTCTGGAGCGTGCTGTCGCTGGCCGCCTACTTTCAAGGCGACCGGATTCTGCTGGGGGTGAGCGGGGCACGCGAGATCAAGAAGAGCGATCATCCCCAACTCTTCAACGTGGTGGAGGAGATGCAGATTGCGTCGGGACTGCCGAAGATGCCGCGCGTGTACATCATGGACAGCATGGCGCTCAATGCCTTTGCCACCGGCCGCAAACCCGAAAACGCCGCCGTCGCGGTGACGGCGGGGCTACTCGCCAAACTCAACCGCGACCAGCTCCAGGGGGTCATCGCGCATGAGATGTCGCACATCGTCAACCGCGACGTGCTCTTCATGACCATGATAGGCATCATGCTCGGCGCGATCGTGATGATCGCCGAGATCTTCATGCGAAGTCTGTGGTTCTCGGGCGGGCGTTCGTCGCGCCGCTATAGTTCTTCTTCGAAGGGTGGGGGACAAGCGCAGGCCCTCATGATGGTGGTGGCGATCGTGTTCGCCATCCTGGCGCCGGTCTTGGCTCAACTCATCTACTTCGCCATCTCGCGCCGCCGCGAATACCTCGCCGACGCCAACGCGGCGGTCCTGACGCGCTACCCGCCGGGACTGGCGTCCGCGCTCGACGCGCTCCGCAGTGACACGAACGTATTGGAGCGCGCCAACAAGGCGACGGCGCCGATGTACATCATCAACCCGCTGCACAAGGCCGGCATGAAGGCGGCGGAACTGACCAGCACGCATCCGCCCATCGAGGAACGCATCCGCATTCTGATGGCGATGGGGGGGGCGGTGTCCTATGGCGCATACGAGCAGGCCTATCAGCGTACGACGCAGCGCAAGAGCGTCATGCCCCCATCCGCGTTGAAGGGTGATAAAGCACAGCCGATGCGCGCCGCGTTGGCCGGCGATGAAGCGCCCAAGACCGCGCGGCAACGGACACGCGAAGCCGGCGACCTGCTGCGCAAGGTCAACAAGTTTACCTTCCTGCCCTGCGAATGCGGCCTGCGTCTCAAGTTGCCGCCGGAGTTCAAGCAGAAGAGCGTCAAGTGCCCGCGGTGTCATCGGAAGCTCAGCGTACCCAAGGCACAGTAGCGGATCGCTTCGGGCATCGCGGGAATGACGGCGAGGCGCGGGGTCAGATCGTGAGTCGTTACGGAGATTCCATGGACCATTCACGGAGAGATTTCATGGGTACGGCGGCGAAAGGCCTGGGTGCAGGCGCGGCCACACTGGCGGTGTCCCGAAGTAGCGAAGCGGCGGAGTCCACTGCGCCATCAGCCGTAGAAGGACCGCAGGTCGCCTGGCGGCGCGAAGTTCCGGTGCGCTATGAGTGTGACGTGGCCGTGGTAGGCGGCGGTATCGCGGGCGTATGCGCGGCGCTCGCGGCGGCCAAGTCGGGCGCGCGCGTGTTGCTGGTGGAACGGTTCGCGGTGGTGGGCGGGAACGCGACGGTCGGCGGCGTTGCGTCGTTTTGCGGCGAGACCGCCGGGCAAGGCGAAGCCTTCGACACGGTGATCGCGGGACTGGAGGCATTTGACGCCATCGTCCCGTATCGCCCTTACCCCCAAGCCGACAATCGGGTATTCGACCACGAAATCCTGGCCATCGTGCTGCAGGAACTACTGCTGGCGCGTGGCGTGAAGCTGCTGCTCCACACCCAGTTCGTCGACGTGTGCGAGCAGGATGGCCGCGTGACGGAGTGCATCGTGTCGGGACCGTCGGGTCCGGAGGCCGTACGCGCCAAGCAGTTCGTCGACTGCACCGGCGAGGCGCAACTCGTGCGCATGGCGGGGCTGGAGACGGCAAAGGGCCGTCCTGCGGACGGCTTGCAGTTGCCGATGTCGCTCATGTACTTCGTGCGCCACGTGGGCGAGGAGCATGCAAAGGCTCAGGTGACGGAGCAAGCGAAGTCGTCGCCGTTGTTCCCCAAGGACTGGTTCGAGACCATTCGGGCGGAATCCGATCTGCCGATGACGAGCGTTTGGCCGAACGGCGCTGGCAGCAACGCGATCAAGATCAAGAGCCCCATGTTCGACGCGGGTGACACCGAATCGCTGACGGCCGCCGAGATCCGTTCGAGGCGGCGTATGCTCGAAGTGCTCGACTACCACCAGCGCGTGGCAAAGAAACCGTGGCTGCTCGACCACTGTTCCGCGCGGATCGGCATTCGCGAGGGACGGCGGATCGTGGGCGATTACGTGTTGTCCGTAGACGACCTTCGTGCCGCGCGCGCATTCGACGACGCGATTGCCCGGGGCGTCTATTACCTCGACGGCCACAAGCCCGACGACGATAAACGCACCTACATCCTGGCGTCGGAGGAGCGCAAGGTGCCGCCCTACCAGATTCCATTCCGGAGTCTGCTGCCGGTGGGCGGGCGCAACATTCTCGCGGCGGGGCGGTGTCTCTCGGCGGACCAATTGGCGATGTCTTCCGCGCGCGTGATGACCACCTGCGCCATGATGGGCCAAGCCGC
>JAACEL010000575.1 GCA_011682535.1 Nitrospiraceae bacterium
GAGGGCGAGGGTGAGGGTGAAGGTGAAGGTGAAGGTGAACCTTCAATCACAGGCGGCGGCTGGATTGAGCAAGGTGAGAGGCTCACACTCAGCGTGTTCCATCCCGTGGGTTTCGTGGGCGAGGTCCAATATCAGTGGCAGAAGGACGGCGTGGATCTGCTGGGTGAGAACAGCACGTCTCTTGACATGCTTGACATTCAGGCGTCGGACGACGGCTGGTACGGGTGTCGGATCGAGGATGAGGCCAAGCGCGTATACCAGGTGCTTCCGGTGAAAGTGACGGTTGTTGCGGAGGGTATTCTTCCCACAGCCGGATTGGTGGGTTTGGGTTCGGCGCTGATGACCGCGCTCGTCGCGGGCGCTGTCTATACACAGAGAAGACGTAAGTAAAACACGTACGGCTCCCGCGTTGGGCAAGGGCCGGACCGGGTGACGCGAAATGCAGACATGGTTTCTCCGAGCAGGGCGGCTGGCCCTGTTGAAATGGGGACCATCAAGAACCGAGGAGTTAGAAGCATGGCGTTGATGAAACAGGTTGCAATCACGGACAAGCGGCAGGTAATGGTGGAAGAAGTCCCGATGCCTGCGGTTACGCGCGGAAACGTGCTGCTCAAGATCTGCTACTCCGGCATCTGCGGAACGGACCTCATGAACTATCGCGGCGACTTCGTCTGGGGGCGCTCGGGATACCCGAAGTACCCTGGGCACGAGCTGTCGGGAATTGTCGAGGCGGTGGGCGAAGGCGTCGACACGCTCAAGGTGGGCGACCGGGTCGTGCCGGAGTGTACGATCGGCTGCGGGGTCTGCGGGTGGTGTAAGTCGGGCAACTACAGCCTGTGCCAGAACCGGCTGAAATACTCCAACGGCGGCCTCGCCGAGCGCGTGGCGCTGCCGGCTAAGGCGGTCCACATTCTGCCGGAAGGCACGAGCCTCTTGGCTGGGGCGTTGATCGAGCCCGTGGCCGTGGGGTGCAATGCGGCGCTGAAAGCGGAGAACGTGTTTGGGCGCAGTGCGGGGGTGATTGGCGGCGGCACAATCGGACTCGGCGCCCTGATGACGTTGAACCTGCTGGGAGCCGCGAAGACGTTCCTGTTCGATCTGGTCGAGGAGCGCGTGGCGTTGGGGCGCAAGCTCGGCGCGACCCACGGTATCAACGGAGCCATGGATGACCCAGTGGCGGCGGTCAGCGATCATACGAGCGGCAAGGGGCTGGATGTCGTCGTGGTGGCCAGCGCGGGCACCGCGAAGACCGTCGGGTTGGCCCTGGAGTTGGTGGCGGCACAGGGCGTGGTGATCATCGTCGGCTTGAGTGGCGGGCAGCTTTCCTCGTTTGACGCAGACGACTTGTGTGACAAAGAGGCGACGATCATAGGAAGCCACTCAAGCCCGGGCATCTGGGAGCAACTGGTTGCGTGTGTGGGCGCGGGGCGATACGACCTCGAGGCACTCGTGAGCCACGTGATTCCCCTGGACAAGGCGGCCGAGGCGTTCGCGCTGCTGGACGACCCGAAGCAGCCCACGCAGAAAGTGGTGCTGGAGGTTTCGAAGGGATAGTGTTGACGGATAGTGCATGCCCCCGGCGCGCGGGTTGCCCGGGGGCTTTCTCATGCCTGAGAGGCGGCCATCGCCGCGAGCCGCTCGAGCAAGCCCCGACTCGCATCGACGATCATGTCACCCGCTTCCGGAGCAAGTTGGCTGGAGCGGGCTACGCGGGTTTCGTAGCCGCCGGTGGCGAAAGCTTTGCGCGTGGGTACGTAGCCGAAGGCGCCGTTGGCCAGCTCAACCACCATCGCGAAAGGGAATCGTACGCGGATGGCTTCCTTGATCTGGACGCCGTACTCGGTGAACAGTTCGACGGGGACGGCGAGCAGCACCAAGTCGCCGAGTCGGATGGCCTGGACCTCGACATTGGCATAGGGGCAGCAGGCCGCACGCTCCGCAACCAGGATCGCCTCGCGGGCACACACGCGCTCCTTTTGAGGGCTGGGGCGTAACGTGCCTTTCGAGAACACCCACTCCGTCGGTTCAGGATTCTCCAGTACCCTATGGGCTAGCGCCACCCGCTCGTCTGGTACGCGCTTCAAGGGGATCTGCAGTAGTTGCTGCACCGAGCGTACGTTGCCCGACTCGATGGGTTCTGCATGACCCGCGGCCTCTCGCACGGTCTCCCCGAGCGCCGCTCCGATGAGGCGCGCCCGTTCGGGGCTGTGGGCCACACGCTTGACGAAGTCCGTATTCGAATCCGTATCGCCACAGGGTCCGTTGAGGAAGACCGTGCTGACGCCGGGCCCCATCTGCTCGCGGATGAACTCGCCCAGATAGCCGGGGAAGTCGGCGCAGATTCGGTCGCCGCGCACATTGGTGGGGTGGAGGGCAAAGTTGATCATCATCCCCCGAAGATTCCTCGCGGCGTCGCTCACCGTCAGTACCCCCACCTCCTGATCGGCGGTTCCCTCTCGCGCGACCACATCGGGCAGGTCTTCATCGGTAATGTGCGTGTGAGCCGTGCCGTCGCGCATGAGCATCCGGCGGTTGATGGATACGCGCGTCTCAATGCTTGTGCTGAACTGGAGGCTGACTGGCGCGAGCGCGGCTTGGGCGGCGGCCACGGCCTCAACGATTCGCGTTTCGAGCAGGGCGATGTAGACCGGGTCGGGTTGTGCGTCGAAGACGGCGTCCGTGGCAGGTCCGGTGTGGTTGTGGGTCGCCGCGATGAGTACGGCGCTGGCGGGTAGCTCGCATTGAGCCTCTACCGCGGCGCGAACCCGCTCGACCGATTCGCGTGAGATGAAGAGTACATCGCAACTGACGAGGGCGGCCGTATGTCCGTTGGATCCGTGGAACACGGCTGCATTCGCGTAGAGTGGCGTGATGATCTCGCGAGCCACGTGCGGCTCGAAATAGCCGCACATCTGCGTGCCCAAGGGAGGGGTGATTGATCGGCGAGCGAATCCGGTTTGCATGTTGGACATCAAAGGCTCCTTG
>JAACEL010000173.1 GCA_011682535.1 Nitrospiraceae bacterium
TGTGCCGCAATCGGGGCAGCAGCCGCCCGTCATCCGGTTGTCCATCACGTAGAACCCTTGCCGTTCCACGAGCAGCGCATGGCAGTTGTGGCAATGTGTGTTCTCGGCCCCGCCCATGCTGCCGGGCAGATTGCCGCAGTAGACGTGGCGCAATCCCGCATTCTTGCCCGCGTCATAAGCGCGTTGCAGGTCGGCGGCGCTCGTACGCCGGAGATGGGTCATTTGATAATCGGGATGAAACGCCGTCACGTGCCAGGGGGTGTCGGGCGAGATACGCGCGAGGAAACGCGCCATGTCGTTGAGCTGCTCCGAAGAATCGTTGAAGTCCGGGATGACCAAGGTCACGACTTCAACCCAGAACCCCAGCGCGCATAGCCGCTCGATCGTGTCGAGCACCATATTGAGACGCCCGCCCAGCGTGCGGTAATGCTCATCGTCGAAACACTTCAGATCGACCTTGTATAGATCCATCACCGGACGGAGGAAATCGAGAACCTCGGGCGTCGCGTAACCGTTGCTCACGAAGCCGCACACGACGCCTTTCTCTTTGGCTTTCTCGAAAACCTGGTACGCCCAGTCCGCGGTGATCAGCGGTTCGTTGTATGTGCTGACGATGACGGGCGCGTCTTCGGCAAGTGCTACTTCAGCCAGCCGCTCCGGTGAAACGGGCTGCGACGGGTTGGCGGCACGCCCTTCCCTGGGCGCCTGGCTCGATATCCAGTTCTGGCAGAACGGACAATGGAAGTTACAGCCGAACATACCGAACGACAGCGCTTCGCGGCCGGGGAAGACGTGGTAGAACGGCTTCTTCTCGATCGGGTCCACCTGCAACCCGGCCACATAGCCCCCCGGCACGCGCAGCCCTCCGCCCTGGTTCGTACGCACGCAGCAGATGCCCGCCTTGCCGTCTTGGATGCGGCATCGGTTGGCGCACGCCAGACAGCGCACCACGCCCCCGCCCTCGTCGTGGACGAGGGCCGCCGCCGCGGGCATAGTATGCTCGGTCAACGAATTTCGCGCCATGGGCCGACTGTCCTCGCTCGTGTCCCAATCTGCACGCAGAGCGCGGATGCCTTTGGGCGTCCGGCTCCCTGGTTGTCGAACGTCAATACGCTATTGGCCAATACCGTATTGTACTACGAATTGATAGCTTCTCGCGTCCCCGGCTTCAAGGCAGTCAGAGCGTCGTGGATCCAGCCCTGGATGGTCGCGATCGCACCTTCGCGGGGGATCGTGCCCTTCTCGCCGGTGTCGCGCCGCTTGAATTCCAATTCGCCATTGTCCAGGTTGCGTTTGCTGACGATGATGCGGATCGGCACGCCGAGCAGGTCGGCTTCGGCAAACTGAACGCCGGGACTGGCGTTGCGGTCGTCGTAGATCGCCTCGATGCCCGCGGCGCATAGATCGGCGTAAAGCGCATCGGCCGTTTCGCGGATGGGGTCGTCGACCTTCAGGGCGTTGATGTGAACCTGCCACGGGGCGATCGAGATGGGCCACTGCGGGCCGAACTTGTCGTGGCGGGCTTCGATCACCGAAGCGGCCAGACGTCCCACGCCGATGCCGTAGCAGCCCATGATGGGTGTCTGCATCTTGCCCGCGGCGTCCGTGTATGACATGTTCATGGCCGTGCAATACTTCGTGCCGAGTTGGAAAATGTTGCCGACCTCGATGCCGCGGCGCAGGTTCAGCGTGCCTGCGCAACGCGTGCAACCCGCGCCGTCGGCGACCTCGGCGATGTCGCACGCCGCCACGCCCGGCAGGTCGCGTCCGAGGTTGAAGTTCTTGTAGTGATAGTCGACCTCATTGGCGCCGCACACGAGGTTGTTCGAGGCGGCGACGGTTTCGTCGGCAATTATGCGTACCTTCGCCGTGTCCAATCCCATTGGCGTTGCGAATCCAGCTACCGCGCCGACGGCCTCGATCTGCGCCTCGGTCGCGGGAACGGGGAGCGTCTTGATTTGCTTGGCGACTTTAGCTTCGTTGACTTCGAGGTCACCGCGGATCAGCGCCAGCACGAGTTTCCCGTCCGCGTCGTTCTGGTAGAACACGACCTTCGCGGTCTGGCGCGGTTCCACATCGATGAAACCCGCGACCTCTTCGATCGTCTTCATCCCCGGCGTGTGGATCTTTTCCAGGGGCAGCGCGTCTTCGGGGTAGGCCTCGATGCGGCCCTCGGCCACCTCCATGTTGGCGCGATAGGAGCACGAGCCGCATACGGCGATGGTGTCCTCACCGCAGTCGGCCAGCAGGATGAATTCGTGCGCGATCTGACCGCCCATCATGCCCGTGTCGGATTCGACCGGCGTGACCTCCGGCAATCCCGCACGTGCGAAGATACGATTGTAGGCGTCGTAGCAGACGTCGTAGTAGCGTTCGAGGTCTTCTTGCGACGTGTGGAACGAGTAGGCGTCCTTCATGGTGAACTCGCGCACGCGGATCAGGCCGCCGCGCGAGCGTGCTTCGTCGCGGAACTTCGTCTGGATCTGGTAGACCATGAAGGGGAGTTGAGCGTGGCTCTTGACTTCGTTGCGGCACAGGGCCACCACGGCCTCTTCGTGCGTCATGCCCAGCAGCATGTCGTGACCGGTGCGGTCGGCGAAGCGCAGCAACTCGGGGCCGATGGTCTCGTAGCGGCCCGACTCGTCCCACAGCTCGCGCGGCAGCACGAGGGGCATGAGGACTTCCTGGCCGCCGATTCGGTTCATTTCCTCGCGGATGAGCGTCTCGATCTTCTGGGCCACGCGCAGGCCGGGCGTCAGCAGGGAGTAGATCCCATTGGCCACCTGGCGCATGTAGCCGCCGCGAAGCAGGAACGCGTGGCTGTCCAACACGGCCTCCGCGGGCCGTTCTTTGTATCGACTGCCGATCATCTGACTCAGACGCATAGTGCTGCAACTCCAATGCGGTGTAAGGGGACTGAACCACAAAGCACACGCCGACGAGGGCGTGTGCCCGCGAGTTTATCATATGTGTCTAGAACTTGAGCTTGGAGCCGGGGAACGCGATGATGCTGAGTTCGACGCTGACGTCCCAGCCTTGGCTGCGTTCTCGGAACTGGAGCGCGCCATCGAAGCTGCCCAATTTGCGGCGGATCTCGTATTTCTGCTGGGCGAGTTCGTCGCGTTCGAAGTCATAGCGGTGCTCGAAGCCGATGCCCCAGTTCTCGTTGAGGCGGTAGCCGCCGCCGTACAGGATCTCGCGGTTGAATATGCGGTCTTGCGTCTCGGTGTAGGCGAAGCCGAGATGGGCGTTGAACTTGCCGTCGAACGCAGTGTCATCGTAATAGACGTACGTCAGCAGCCGCTTGTAATCGCCGAAACGCGCGTCATACTGATACAGATAGTCGCCTTTGTTGAAGGGTTTTCCGGTGAAACGCTCGTACAGACGCAGCCAGGCCGTCTGGAAGAAGTAGGGCTCGGTGATGTCGAAGTCGTCGTCGATGCTATGGCGCTCGGCGGCCATCAGCCAGCCCCACCAGGGGCGCGGCCGCAGGTCGAGTTCCGCCTCGTAGTCCTCTGCCTTCTGGCTCTCGTTCCAGAAGTCGTTGCCCTGGTACAGGCTCAGCCGGGCCACCTGCCACACCTCGCCCGTCTCCGCGTCGCGCCCGAACAGCACATTGTCCAGCTTAGTCTCGATGCGGCTGCGGCCGTTCGCCACGTCATAGGAATCGAAGCGCGGGGTTTCTTCCACGCCCATCGTAGGTTCGGGGCGGTACGAGTATGTGATCGACGGGACGACGATGTGCTTGAACCCCGAGAACCCGCGCGAGCCGGGGTATTCCTTGTGCAAGCGGGTCTGCAAGGTGACGCCGGCGGTGTTGGCGAAGCGCAGGTCGCTGGAGTCCGAATGACGTTCTTTGGAGTAGAAGGTGGCGTCGATCTCGAAGAATGGGGTGATATTGAGGGCTTCGTGCAGTTTCAGGTCGTACGTCAGGCGGGCGACGTTTACCCAGCGAACCGCGTTCGAGCCCCAAGGCTCGCGCTCGAGGTAGCCCGCCGTGGTGTCGTAGGACAAGTACAGGTTGTCGGCGATCGGGCGTTGGAGAAGGTGGAAGGTGACTTCCGGCCAACGCTCGGTTTCCCGAGTGAAGTCGTGAGTGCTCGCGCGCACCGTGCCCGTGGCGATGTAGGTGGGCTTTGTGTATGTCGCGTTCGCGAAGGTGCGTGGCGCCGTGCGATCCTTGTATTGCTCGTAGTAGAAGTCCTTGTAGAAATCCTCGTCGTACCACTGCTCGACCTGCAGGAGCACGCGGGTGTTTTCATCGAGGAAGTGGCGGTGATACAGTTCGAAATGGCCCCGCCCTTCGGTGGTGTAGAGCGTGCGTATGGTGCCTTGGCCCATGTACAGGCGGGAGGCGGGTGTTTCGCTGAAGTCGTATTCGGCTTCGAAGCCGACCCCGATGCCTTCGCGCGACGTGGGCAACAGGCGCAGACCGAGGATCACGTCGCGCGACACGCGCCACTGCTGGCCGATGTTCACGTAGTATCCGATTTCGGCGCGGCGTCCGCTGTCGAAGTCGAAGCTGATCGGCGTCCCTTCCCGGTCCGATTTGAAGCCCCAGCGCGGCCAGTAGAATGGGGTTTTGAACTTGCCGAGCTGCAGTTGCGCGCCGGTGGCGTATACGGCGCGCCGGTCGCGGACCTGGAGTCGTTTGAGGAGGATCTTGTACTCGGGGGATTCGCGGTCGCTGGTGGATACCCACAGGTCTTCAAGATCGGCGTCGCCCGGTCCGCGAAGCGTGAGTTTCTTAGCGCTGAAGTAGTAGACGGTGGCTCGGCCGAACGCGTCTTCGATTTCACCGGTGCCGTCGGCCAGGTTGTAGCGCAGGCGTCCGGCCCGCAGTTCTTGTGTCGGCTGGACGATGCGGGTGTTCGTAGCCTCGAGGAAGCCTGAGGAGAATCGCAATTTCGCCCGTTCCTGTTTGGTCATGTACGGTTCGAGGATGAGGCCGCGCGTCATTTCCGACTCGGCCGGCACGCGGTAGTAGAGCGAGTCGGCCGTCAGAATGGAGGGATCCTGGGCAATAATGACGTTGCCCTCGGCGCGCATTTCGCCGGTTTCCTCGTTGTACCACAGTTCGTCGGCGGCGAAGTCGATCGTGTCGAGATGCGTGCGGACATTGCCCTTGAATCGCATCTCGCCGCCTTCCAGCGGCATGTCGAATTCGTCCGCTTCGGTGTCGCGCCACGGCTGCGTCCAGTCGATCGGCTGGAAACTTTGTTCCGGGTCGAACCCGATGCGTTCGGCCAAGGCCTCGTTGACGGAGGTCTGGCCGACGCCGATCATCGGTGAGGCGGAGGGACGGCGTTTCCGCTGTGCGCGCGGTGCGCTGCCCAAGCGGTGGGGCTGGGGTTGGGGACGATAGGTCGAGTGCGTATGAATTTCCGGTTGCTCCGGTTTCTCTTCGATGGCTGTGTCGTCCTCGGCCTTTTTCGTCTCACCGGAAGGCTTTGGTTCCGGCGTGGCTGCGACGGGTTTGGGCTCGGCGGAGGGCGTCAGGGGCTCTTGGGCCGGCGGTGCGTCCAAGGGTTGGGCCTCGGTTTCGACGAGGGCGCCCGGGGCGCTCGGTTTCGGCGGTTCGGCCGCCGCTTGGGGCGCTTCCGAGGAGAGCCGTAGGCGGGGCGGCGTGCCATAGGTGTGGAACTGTTTCGTCTGAGGAGACGCGGCTACGACGAAACCATCGGTCACGCACAGCGCGACGCCCGGCTGCGGCCATTCGGTCGAAGCGATGGGTTCCAACGAAGACGAGAGCGTCAGCACGGCGTCGCCGGTGAGTGCCGCGAGATTGCCGTCACTGGCCGACAGGGCTGTTGCGGCGATGGCGCGTTCCGCGACGATCTTGCGCGCGGGTCCGTCGACCAACACGATCCGCGTCGCCAGGGCCACCGCAAAACGGCCGCCTTGTCCAAGCGCGGCCACGGCCCGCGGGGCGTCCGGGAGGGCCACGGCGCCTGCCGGGGCGAGCGTGTCTGCCGAGAAGAACTGGAGAGCAGGGGGGACGCGCGTGGCCACGGCGAGCAGCGCCGCGTCCGCGTCCGCGTCGGTGGGGACCGCGCCGACGCCGTCGAGCTTTGCCGTCCGGCCAGGCGCGGCGGGGTCGATGATGGCCACACTGTCAGAGAAGCCGCACACCACCGCGAAGCGGCCATCGGGCAAGGCGGCCAAGGCCGTCGGGCCCTTGTCGCAGTCGATGGTGGTCAATATGCCCAGGTCGGCAACGCGCAGTAGTGTGACCGTGCCGTCGAGATTGTTGGCACATGCCAGTACGTCGCCCTTGGGGGCGAGCGCAATGGCCACGGGACCCCGGCCAACGGTGGCCTTGGTGATGATGCGTCCGGTGGCGGGGTCGAGTTTCCAGATGCGGTTTCGGTCATACACGGGAACCAGCAGCGTTCCCTCGGCGCTGTCGACGATGGCGTCGCGTACCTGAGCCTGCGCGTCGTGCGAACGAAGCTGAGCGCACGCGGGTACGCACCAGAGCAGAACCAAGCCCGCCGCCACGAAACACGGAAAGGCATGGGAGAAGTACGCGCGGACGCCTTGGGTTCGATTCCGGTTGGGGCAGGCTGTCAGCGCCATCATCTCGATTGTTCCTGTGCTTTCGTTTTCACTTGCGGTGCGTTGCCTCTCGATGCGGTGAACCCTCCATAAGCGCGAGCGGTCCATCCATTGAGTCGATTGCCTCCGCGCCGCCCATCACCTGAACCGTCATGGCGCCCACCGCGTTGGCCAGTTGTCCACACCGCAGCAAGCTCCAGCCGTGGATCTGTCCATACAGGAATCCCGCACACGCCGCATCGCCCGCCCCCGTCGTGTCGGTTACGGGCACATCGTGCGCCGCGACGTAATGGGCCTCTTCCGAATTCTTCACGAACAGTCCATCGCCGCCGAGTTTAACCATGACGGTTTCCGGACCGTACGAGCGGTACGCGTCCGCGATCGCCTCGGGTTCGTGTTTGCCCGTGTAGTGGCGGGCCTCCTCCAGGCTCGACATGACGATATCGAGGTGGGGGAGTGCGTGCTCGATGTGGGCGAACCAGCGGCCGCTCCCGTCGAAGCAGGTGTCGACGGAAGTCGTCACCCCCGCGGCGCGCGCTTTGGCCATCACACGGCCGATGGGTTTTCCCTCGAGCCCGGGCGTTACTGAGGGCCCGCCCCAGTGCAGTATCTTCGCCTGCGCGACGGCGTCAAAGTCGACATCGGACTCGACGAGCAGTGCGTTGGCGCCGACATGGTGGAGGAACGAACGTTCGCCGTCTTCGCTGATCAGTACGACGGTCGAAGCCGAGGACTGCTCACGGGTCCGCCGCAGATGGCTTACGTCGACGCCGTTCGATTCGAGATTGTGGGTGATGAAGTCGCCGAAGCTGTCTTCGCCGAGACATCCGATGAACGCGGCCGACATGCCCAGTTGGCACAGCACGGTGGCTGTAACCGCGGCCAGTCCGCCCAGATGCAACTCGGCGTGCGGAACGAGGGTAATGGTGCCACGGTCGGGAAACGAGTCGACCGGGCGCACCATTACGTCGGCCGTGGCGATCCCCAGCGTTATTACGTCAATGCACACAGCGTCACCCCAAAATGCATGAAAGCCCGCGCCGGCATTGAGGCGGGCGGAACGATGGGCAGAGTATATCACGGGATCTTTGGAGGCGCAAAGGGTTACGCATGCTCCGAATCGCCGGATAACTCCGCCGTGGCGCGCGGGGCAAGTTCAGCCTCGCCCCCATGCCAAACACGACACTCACCTGTTCGGTGCCGGCGTGGCTGAGCGTAACTCAGGCATCATCGGGCACTTCGAGCGCGCCACAATACGTCACCCGGCGTTCGGGGCATGCCTGGAGTCTCCGGTTAGTTTCCGTGTGATCGGCGCTTCGGGCGCGTGCCTCAGAACTCCAGACTGTAGAGCAGCAGGGCGACGCCGTGGGCGTTGCTGCGAGTGGCTTCGAACGTGAGTAGATGGCGTCCGGGCTTGGCGCATTCGGGCGGGGATTCGAATCGAATGTGCGCGCGTTTCCCGCTCTTCGGGAACGGTAAGGAACCGATATTGACGCCGTCCAACGCGACCTGGATGGTCTGCCCTGAGACGGGAGACGCAATCTCAATGGCGACGTTCTTCAGCGGTGTGGGAGAGTCGAACCGGATTCCCGCGCGGTTTCCGGGGCCCATGGTGGCGAAGGTGCGTCCCTCGTTGTCTGTCTGGTTGGGTCCCCACGCTCCCCGCAGGTACTTGCGTGACGCGAGTGTGCCGAAGGTCACCGGCTTCCCGTCCGGCGGGGTCAGATTGGCGGGATGTGTGAGCGAGAAGACCGTGAACGCATCTTCCTTATAGCAGTCGTACGTATCGTAGAGTCCGTCGCGGATCCCGGAAAATTCAGCATAATAGCTGTTGTCGAAGCGGTCGTGGGGAACGGGTATGGCCAACAGCGAAGCCCCCAACGGCAACACCTTGTTAATCAGGTCCGCTCCGAACACGGCGCCCTTGCCATAGCGCTCCTGCCAACTGGTCCAACCGGTGCGGTCGGCGAAGTAGAGCGTGGCGGGACTCGGCGATGACGTCAGCACCAGCGCATCTTGGGGCGTGTTGTCGCGGATCCATGTGCCGCAGTGATAGTCGGACATGTGGTCTTGGCGGTAAAGGGACTTCGTGATGGCGAAAGGCCAGGCCGTCGCGAGCACGAGGGCCGCCGCGGCCGCATAGCGCAGACGTGGCGGCGTGAGGCCCGCCGTGATTGCGCGCGCGGCGAGCAGGACGAACGGTGGCGCCAGCACAATCTGGTAGTAACCGTTCGCGGCCGTCATGCCCGGCATCAACACGAAGAGGGAAAGCGCTCCGGCTAGCCATGCGGCGGCGAAAAACGAACGGCTGCTTCGCGGGGGCACACACAACCCCGCCAGCGCGAGCACACACACCGGCGGCGTGATTGACCACCACCAGATGGAGCTTGCGATGTCGAGATAATAGCGGGGATTCGCGAGGTAGCGGCCGTGGTTGAACGCGCCGGTTCCGGAAAACGAGATACCTGTCCGGGGGATGATGACATACGACGTCCACCACAGGTAAAGGGCGAAGGGGACGCCCGCCAGCGCGGCGAACAGGTAAAGGCGGCCTTTCGCGGGCGTTCGGAGTCCGAACCGCGCGAATGTGAGGAAGGCCATGGGGACCACCATGACGCCCATCTGGGGTTTAGCGAGCATCATCAGCAGGGCGAGGGCGGCCGCGCCGATGAAGTGGCGTCTGCGGCCTGTCTCGAGCCACACGTCGTAGCGCCATAGCGCCGCGAACGACATAGCCAGTGCGAAGCTCTCGGGCATCTGGCAGCGGCCGCAGTAGAGATAGTAGGGGGAGACGGTCAGCAAGAGCGTGGCTATGGCCGCGCACGCGGCGCCATGGAAGCGCTCCACGAGCCGGTGGAAGCAGTAGGCGCCAGCACGGCGAATGCGATGGGTACCACGCGCCCGACCCAGAACTGGATCCCGAAGAAGTGATAGAGAATAGCGGTCAGATACGGCACCACCATCAGTTCCGTACCGCCGACCAAGCCGCGCGCCGCCACCTCGTCCGTCGTGCGCCAGTCGACCGCGGGCAGGAACAGGTTCATGCTCTCCTGGTAGAAGTTGCGCGCCACCATGAGGGTCTGCGTGTCGCGCCAGGAGAGGAAATCGCAGGGAGGCGCGGTGATGTGGTAGAGGCGCAACAGCACGCCGAGTCCCAGGAGTGTGCCCAGCATGGCTGCGCGTCTGAATCGAGGGCTGTTCCAGCGCGTCGCCATACGTCAGGGAGTTTCAGCGCCGCCGGGGGGGGCGGGGCTGTTCGCCAGCGCTTCCAACTCCGTCTGCACCAGTTGGCGCGTCTTCTCGTCAATAGTCAGATTGTCGAGGATATACTGGTACTCTTCCCGCGCTTGGTCAGGCGTGCCCGTTGCCGCCAGGATCCGCGCGTACTGGTGCCTGGCGTAGAACATATCGGGTTTCTGCCGCACCACCTGCAGGGCGAGCGCGATCGCCTGGATGTGATAGCCCCGTTGAAGCAGCGCTTCGGTGCGCTGGAGTTCGCAGAGTACCTTTCGCTCGGGGGCCGCTGCGCGCGAGGCGTATAGCAACGTCACGTCCGCCGGCTCCCAGGCCTGCATCAGCAGGAAGGCGAACCCCAGTTCGTGCAGCGCCTCGCCCCGTTGCTCGTCGGGCATGTCTGCATCCATCACGAGGGATCCCAGCATGTTGGCGATCCAAAGCAGACCCCGCCGGGCCGCTTCCGGGCTGGCTTTGGACACCCCTTCCTCACCGGCTTCACGCAGTTTGGTGATGGCCCGGGTGAGGGCCGCTCCCCCCCGCGTCAGGGCTCCCTCCAGCGCGCTCAACACAGGCGGGAGCAGCGGTCCTCCCGCGCTGGACTGTTGCTCCGCTTCGTGGATCGCGGTGAGCAATGCCTCTTTCTGGTCCAGTTCGCGCAGGATCTCCGCGTATACGCCCCAGATGTCCAGCCGGCCGGGCACGGATTCCAGTGCACGTCTGAGCACCGTTGCGGCTGCATCTGGGTCGCCGCTTCCTTCGCGGTAAGCATCCGCGAGCGTGAGCGCCAGCGCCGCGGCAGTCTGGGGCTCCGGCGGG
>JAACEL010000174.1 GCA_011682535.1 Nitrospiraceae bacterium
CGTGCACTTGCCTTGTCCGCCGACCTCGACGTGTGTCGACACGCTGTCGTCCGGCGGTCTGCGCCAAGCACCTGATCTGACGCAACCTTCACATACTCGCAACGAAACCCGGTGAGATATCCGGGCTAGGCGCTCTGGTATTGAAACGAGTTCGCGTCAGGGAGTGATGATGTCGCTCTCTGACGTTTCTTCTTCCTCGGCACGCGCGGCCACTTCCTCCCGGATGCCTTCGATCACATCGAGGACGGCGCACTCGTCCGCCTCGGCCGCCTCGATGCATCCCCATCCCTTCTGAGTCTGAAAGAGGCCGTCATAGGCCGTGTCGTGATAGGACCGCACGATGTAGTGGATCCCGCGCTCCGCTAATGCGTGTTCCACCAGATCTGCCTCAAATTCATTGTTTAAGATAGCGATTCGCTTCACATTGGGCATTACTCACCTTCCTTTCACACCCCGACGGTGCGCTGATCGTCATGATACCATGGATACGTGAGTGTGTTGGGGTAGGTTCGAGGCTCATGAGATTGCCGAGAGCGCGGCGCGCCTTCCTGACAAGCGGGCTGAACAGCGCGGATCGTAACATGTGGTAGAATGCATTTGTCTGTCTGATTACGAGGGGTACACCACGTGGATCTGAGAGTTGGCCAAAATCTGCCCGTGAGCCAGCCGCCTGTGCAGGACACGGTTTCGCCCGGCGCGGTGGCTCCTGCGCAACCGTCGCGGGTCCAGACGCCTTCCGCCTCGGCGGCTCCTGGCCGCCCCCTCGTGCAGTTCTCGGCCAACGGCCGGCGGCGTGCCGAGTTGGCGCAATTCGACCAAGCGGCACGCAGTGCGCAAGAGTCCGTCAATCGGTTGCAGATGGATGTGGCCGCGTTGTCCGACGACGAGGGCAGCGGGGGGCTCGGTGCGCGCGTGGGGGCGGTCGTGGACGCTGCCGCCGCGGAGATCGAACGCACGATCAGCGTCGAGGATCCCATCCGTGCGCGGGCTGACGCGTCGGACGCGATCGCGTCCATCCGGCAATCGATCGACGGACAAGCGGCCACCGGCGGGACGATTCAGGGGAACGTCTCGCGGCAGAACGCCGCTCGTTTACTCGGCTACTGACTCGCCTTGTCCGCCAATTCGCCGAAGCGGTGCACCACGGCCAGCGCCGGGTCCAGCGGAACATCGGCGTGTGCGGTGCCCGGGGGCGTCTCGATGGCCGGAGTGGGCGTAGGCTTGCGGCCCTGGAACTGCGGCAACCATCGACTCTCGGCTTCCAGCATCTCGGTGGCCATGTCGCGTGCTTCCTTGAGCGTGAGTACCGCCGATGTCAGCGGATCGAGCGCGCACGCCGCCACGACCAGCTCCGGATCGCCTGTCAGGGCCGCTTCGACCGCCAAGCCTTGGACCGTCACGTTGGTCTGGTTACAGGCGGCCAACTGGATGGGGAGATCGCCGACAAAGCTGGGGTGGAGGCCCGACTTGTCGACGAACACGGGCACCTCGACGCAGCAGCCGTGGGGCAGATTGGTGATGTAGCCGTCGTTGCGCACGTTGCCCTGAAGCTTGAACGGCACGCCGGTTTCGAGCGCTTCGAGGATGTAGGAGCAGTACTCGATACTGCGATGGGAGAGGTCGGTAGACTCCCCTTCGAGCATGTCCACGTTCTCCAATTGTTCGGCGATGAGGCGGCACCACTTGAGATAGGCGCCCGTTTCGCCGCCGAAGGCGGGCTCGTCGCAGTATAGGTCGAGGGCCTTCTGGTTCTTGCGGAACCACGGCAGGTATTCCGAGAGGTGCCCGGTGCTTTCGGTCATGAAGTAGCCGAAGTGGCGCATGGCCTCGATGCGGACTTTTTCGTTGATATAATACTCGGGCTGTTCGCAGCGTTCCTTGAAGAGGGGATAGAGGTCCTTGCCCTCGTGGGACATTTCCAGGAACCAGGCCATGTGGTTGATTCCTGCGCAGACGTAGTCGATTTTTTTCTTGTCCACGCCCACGTATCCCGCGATCAGGTCGAGGGTGGTCTGGACGCCGTGGCACAGGCCGATAAACGACAGGCCGGGTGCGGTGCCCAGGCCCCAGCAAACGGCGGCCATCGGGTTGACGTAGTTGAGAAGGTGGGCGTTCGGGCACAACTCCTGGACGTCTTTGGCGATGTCGAGCATCACGGGAATCGTACGCAGGGCGCGGAACACGCCGCCGGGACCCATCGTGTCACCGATGCATTGATCGACGCCGTACTTCAACGGGATCTCGCAATCGAGGGCGAACGCGTCAACGCCGCCGATCTGGAGCATCACGATGACGTAATCGGCGTCCTTGAGTGCCTCTCGGCGATCCAGCGTCACCGACACCGTCGCGTCGAGATTGTTGTCCGCTATGACCCGATCGGCGAACCGTTTGATTCGTTCGAGTTTCGGCATCGTCCGGCTCATCAGGCGGAACTCGCTGTTCCGCAACGCGGGTGTTGCCAGAATGTCCATCATGAGTGTCTTACAGAATACGATGCTTCCCGCGCCAATCATCGCGATCTTGGGCATGGTACTGTCCTTTCGTGTCATGCTGACAGTTCTTCGTATAGGCGCTCGTACTCTACCACAATCTTGTCCTTCGCGAACCGGTTTGTCGCATGCTGCCGTCCGGCTTCCCCCATTCGCCGGGCCAGCTCCGGCTGGGTGAGGATTTCGATGGCGCGTGCCGCCATGGTGTCCGTGTCGCCCACTTCGCACAGATACCCGTGCACCCCGTCTTCTACGACCTCGCAGATGCCGCCGCTCGCGGTGCACAGCACCGGCACTTCGCACGCCATGGCCTCGAGCGGGACCAGCCCGAAGCTCTCGTGCTCGCTGGGTTGGAAAATGAGGTCGGCGCAGGGGATGATGTTGTGGATGTCCTCGTGTACGCCGATCCAACTGATTCGATCCGTGATGCCCAGTTGTTTCGCGACGCCCACCGCCGAGATGCGCTCCGGTCCGTCGCCCACCATCACCAGTCGCGACGGTACTTGATCGGAGATTTTCTTGAACGCGCGGATGATGTCGGTCACGCGTTTCACCGGGCGGAAGTTCGAGATATGCATGACGAGCTTCTCGTGCTCGTCGCACATGCTGCACCGTTTTCGGTCGTCGGCGTTGAACTTCTCGATGTCGAGGAAGTTGTAGATGGTCTTGACCGGCCGTTGGAGGTCGAATTCGCGGCGTGTTTCCTCCGCCAGCCACTTGGACACGGCCGTCACGGCGTCGCTCTGTTCCATGGCGTGTTTCGTGACCCGGAAGAGGGAGGGATCGACTCCGACGAGCGTGATGTCGGTGCCGTGCAGCGTGGTGACGACGGGGAAGCGCCGGTCCGGCGGCAGCATGTCGCGCGCATAGATGGCACAGGACGCGTTCGGGATCGCGTAGTGGGCGTGCCAGACGTCTATGCGTTGTTCTTCGGCGACGTCGGCGATCTTGGCGGCCAAAGCAAGTACCCCGGGCGGATTCTGGAATAGCGGATACGTCACCGTCGAGACGACGTGGCTGTAGACGTTGTCGTGGAACGACATGAGGCGGAACGGGGGTTCCGTGGTAACGAAGTGCACCGTGTGCCCGCGCGCGGCCAGGGCGATGCCCAGTTCCGTGGCCAATACGCCGCTGCCGCCCGATGATGCGTGGCACGTAATCCCGATCTTCATCGTACTTTCTCCAGTTTCCAAATTGTCTGACAGACTGCGGTGTGGCGCGCGGAGCGTATCTTGCGCGTAACCAAACACTTTGGGCGCGCCACAATACGCTACCCGACGTTCGGGTCCAGTCCGGGCAGCGATGACACGCCAATCGGGCCATCTGAGCAGAGCACCTCGCCATAGGCGACACCGACGCGATTGCCCCAATAGGCGGCGCGCGTCTCGATGGTGTCCCAGAAGCGTTTACTTGAGATGAGCGTTTTCGGACCGCCGTAGCCGGGGTTGTGGAATTGCGACGCATGCGCGCGCAACGCTTCCAGCTTGACCTCGAGGTGGTCCGAGATGTCGACGATCATACTCTGTGGCGACGTGTCTTCGTAGTAGGGGTGGTAGTAGTAGGTGATAGGTGGGCGGTAGGTTTCCTGGCCGGTGTCGATGCGTTTGAGGCCGGAGAAATAGGCGGCATTGCGCGTGAGGAAATGGGCCGCGTGGTGGTCGGGGTGGCGGTCGCCCGACATCGTCGCGATGAGGATGCGTGGCCGGAACGCGCGGATGAAGGGGATCACGGCCAGGCGCTGTTCAGGCGTGTTGGCGAGGTCACCGTCGGGTAGGCCTGCGTTCTCGCGGCAGGCGACGCCCAGGATGCGCGCGGCCTCGCGTCCCTCTGCCTCGCGTTCCTCGACGGTGCCGCGCGTACTCATTTCGCCGCGCGTCAGGTCAAGCATGCCCACGGAATGTCCGGACTGCGTCAACTTGTGGATCAGGCCGCCGATGCCCAGTTCCACGTCGTCCGGGTGCGCGCCCACCGCCAGCACCTCCACCTGTGGCGTGTCTACACTCACAGCGTGATCTCCTTTGTTTCGAATGAGTCGATGTCCAGTTCTTCAATCAGGCGCGGCACGAGGTCCCAGCCGTGTTCGAACAGGAACGAGAGCACGTTGTAGACGCGTTCCTGGGGTTTGCGGTTCGGACACAACGACGTGCAGAGCCGGGCCACTTGTTGGCGTACGGCCGCCGCTTGATCCTCCGTGCCGCGCATGATGGTTCGTTCCAGTCGATCCAGTTCCCGGCCCAGGCGCCGGGACAAGTTCGCCGACATCGCCGCCGCGGTCGCGCTGACTTCCGCCGCCTCCGCGACCAGTGGCGCCAGGGCCGCTTCGATGGCAGGACGGTGGCGCCCCACCATGACGCGCCCATCGGGCGCGGCGTTCGCGGCGTAAGCCTGTTCCATGAGGGCCTCGGGGCCGGCGGCCAGACTGGACGGGGAGAAACCGAACTTGCCGCGCAACTGATTCAGCTTTGCCGTCGTCAGGAGCGCGCGTGCGCGGGGGTAGACGGCGGGCATTTCTTCGCCGAAAACGGCAAAGACCTGGCGCAACTGACCCCAGTAGGCCAGTTCGCCGGGGCCGCCGACATACGCGGCCACGGGAAAGAGGCGTTGCTGGACAACGCATCGCAGGGCGGCGTTGGCGCTGAAGCGATCGGGGGCGGCATGCAGCATGGCCACCATTTCGCTGGTCGTGCATGCGATCCCCTCGGTGGGGATCACGTAGCGCTCTTTGTCGAATAGTACTTTGCGCCGGCGTCCGCCCATCTCGATGAAGAAGCCGCACTCGATTGCACCCTTCTCGATCTGCGGGGCGTAGTCGAGCTCCCGCAACCGCTTTCCCGCTTCGTTGAGCAGCATCGTGCTCTCGAGCGGATGCGTGATCTCGTGCTCGAACACTGGCGCGGCCAGCTTACGGGCGGACGTGAGGTGCGGGGCGAACAGCACCAGCGGCGTGTCGCGGAACAGACGCGCCAGGATGCGGGCGGTCCAGTCTGCCAGCGACGCCGATTTTTCCAGCGATTCATGCAAGAACGCGGCGACGCGTTCCCGGTGCTCCGAGCCGCGCGTTTGCGTAGCGGCAGCGTCGATGATGTCATGGAGGCTATCCTCCAGCGGCACGCGGTGCATGGGCAGCGCGTTGACATTGGCGCGAGGCTCGTAGCGCAACGGCAGGGCTTCGTGGGCCTTCGTCAGCACGTAGGCCGTGCGCGCTTCCTCGAAGTCGTGGTCGTCGCTGGCCACCCAAAACAGCGGTATACACGCCGTGCCGAAACGTTCGCGGAGTTTGCGCGCCAGTCGAATGGCCGTCGCGGCTTTGTAGATGGTGTAGAGCGGTCCCGTCAGCAGGCCCGCCTGCTGGCCGGTTACGACCACGGCCTCATCACCCATGAAACGGGCATGGCCGCCGAGGTTCTCCTGATAGTTGCGCAGGTCTTTGGCGAGGGGCGGATCCCAAGGCGCCGCCTTCGGTGCGGAGTCGAACAGATCCCGAATCGAGCGGCCGTAGAACGGCGCCAACTGGGGAGCTTCCGCTATGTAGTCCGTGAACAAATCCCGCACGTGGCTACGCCTTGTGTCCGACCACGATCATCCGTGGTTCGTTTTCGCTCACGGCCTGTCCGCCGTAGTTGCCGAAAACCGCGTCGACAGCCAGACCGCCGGCTTCGAGCAGTGAGCGAAATTCCGATTCTTCGTACAGCCGCACCGACTCACCCCATTGCCCCACCGGTTCCCCGCCGCAGGACGCCGTCGTCACCTTGTTGACGCGGCGCTGCCCGGTATCGATCCAACGCCGCTCCTCGATAGTGTATTCCCCCTGCGTACGTACCGATTCGGGGACGAGGGCCCTTTCTACGTAGGCGGGGTTGAGGTAGTCGATGAATACGCGGCCGCTGGGTTTGAGCACTCTGGCTACTTCCCGAACCACCGCGGCGTTCTCTTCCTGCGAGAGGAAATAGCCGAAGCTGGTGAAGAAGTTGACGACCACGTCGAACGAGGGCTCGAACGGTATCCTGCGCATATCGGCTCGGACTAGACGTCCGCGCGCTCGGACCAGGCGTCCGCCTTCACCAATCTGAGCGCGTGCCAATGCTAACAGGTCGGCGGAGTAGTCCAGGCCGATGACGAACGGCGTCCGTCCGAGCACGTGAGCCATGTGGCGGCCATTGCCGCAGCACAGGTCGAGCACGCGGTCTTGTGGGGTGAGGCGCAGCTGGTCCATCGCGAACGCCGCCTCCGGCGCCGCCGCTTCGACGGTTCGGTGCGCGTAGATCACGGGATAGAGTGCGTCGAAGCTTCGCTTATACCAGTCTTCCGCTATCGGTCTATCCGCCATGCCGCTCCACAGTGTATCCGTTGGGCCGTCGCGTGCGCCACGCCGGAGTCGCTGGCTTCGCGTCAACAAGGAGTGAGTCAACGACTGCGGATAGGACGTGTGGCCGTGCAGAATCCGCCTTCAGCGGATTGTGCCTCAAGGTGGCGGCATCAGCCGCCACCGACGGCGGCGATGATCGTTTTGAGATGCGCCATGTCTTTTTCCAGGACGGACACGCGTTCGTCGCCGGGGGCGAAATGGCCGAGCGACTCGTCTTCGAGGCAGACGTCGCCTTGGTAATCGGCGTCGGCGAGAATGCGGACCACTTTGGCGTGGTCGATGTCGCCTTCTTCGATGGGGCAGACGTACTTGTCGTATTTCCAGCCGCCTTCGCGCATGATCTCGCGCTGATCCTCCGGGTAGCGGATGTTCTTGACGTGGGTGTGCTTGGTGTAAGGGGCCAGGATGGTGAGGATGCCGTAGACTTCCGACAGCGGATAGCCGCGCCAGTAGAAATTGCCCGTGTCCATCGTCGAGCCGAGGCGGTCGGAGCCGACGGTCTTGTAGACGTTGAGCTGGAAGGCCAGGTTGTTGCCCTGGAAGCCGTGGTTCTCGATACCGAGCGTCACTGGCGAGCCGGCCGTCTGGTCGAGCGCCGCGCCCAACCCTTCGGCGAAGAGCCGGACGCGTGTCTCGAAGTCCAGTTCGCGTTCCTTGGACATGGCCGAGTCGATGCGGACCGTCGGCATGCCCATGGCGTCTGCCAGTTCGATGACGCGCCCCACCCACTGGGCGTTCGCGGCCCGGTCGCCGACACTGAAGTCGCAGGCCGTCAGAAATGCGCACGCCTCGATGCCCAATCCGTCGAGGTGCTTCTTGTAGGCCACTGCTTCGCCGTCGGTGGCCAATACTACCTTCTCTTTCGAATCCATCGCGTAGACTTCAAAGTCTCGCGAGATCTCGATCTCGGCGGCCTTCACGTCCAGGTGGCGCATGCCTTCGAGAGGGCTGGTAAATTCGTCGATGGCGACCATACAGTCACGGACGGAGCAATACATGATACGTCTCCTGGTACTTGTTTAGCGGGTCCATTACGCGTGCGGCATTATACATCTTGCTCGGATCAGAACACGACTACCTCGACGCGTTCTTTGTGTTCGCCGCCGGGATGGTAGATGACCAGGTCTTGGGCGGAATTGCCGTTGAGGTCGCAGGGCCGCGCTACGCCGAAGGAGGGAAGCGAGAGCGTCACCCACGGCTTCGCCGAAACGAGACGTTCGGTGTCGCTCGTGTGGATGACGAGGCGGTTGGCGCCGCGGCCGTAGGCCACGTCGATCCGGCCGTCGCCGCTGAAGTCGCCGAAGGAATAGGCGATGCGCTCGCGTCCATCGGGCGCATCGAGCGACAGACGCTCCACGTAGCTGGGCTTCTCGTCGAACGTGCCGTCGTTGAACAGGTACACCTCCACTTTCACCGAGACCTTGCGGCGCAAGAAGAGGGTGATGATGTTGCGCACGCCGAAGGGGATCTTGAGCAGGACGACGTCGAGATCCCCGTCCCCGTCCACGTCGAGCAGTGCCGGGCTGGACACGGCGCCGTCGGCCTCGAAGGTCTTGGTGGGCTTTTCGGGGTAGGTGAACGGCGCGGATGCGAGGTAGACGTGGGTGACGGCTTTGAGGTTGATAGTGCCTTTCGTCTGAGTTACGACGAGGTCGGGGAACTTGTCGCCGTTGATGTCGGCCATCTTCGTGTCGGCGTCCCACTTTTCGTCGACGTTGAGGGGCACCACGAATCGTCTGCGCTCGGCCCAGCCGGGGCCGTAGGCGAAATCGGCCGCTTCGTCGCTGAGGAACGCCAAGCCCTTGACCGCGTCTTCGCTCGTCTCGAAGACGGTGAAGTCGGGCAGGCGATGGGTGATGCGGATGCCCTCGTGGTAGGAGTAGATGTCGCTGACCACGTCGCACGAGAGGCTGGCGATGAGGCCGTCGGCGTTGCGCAGGTCATAGCCCATCGGCGCAGGCGACAGCCACTCGTCGATGCCGTCGCGATCCAGGTCGACGGCGACATCTTTGAGAAAGACGGGTTCCCTCACGCCGCTGGGGTACAGCGAGCGGAAGCGTGGCGCCGCGATTTCTTCGAACCGTCCGTTCCGATACGCCAGTACGACCGCCCCTTCTGCGTCCACCGTGACCAATTCCGGGGGGGCGGCGCCATCGACCTCTGCGAAGAACAGCGTGCTCTGCTCGGGCTTCAGCGCGATCTTGGACGTGGGCTCGGCGAGGTATCCACCGGTTTCATCCGCTTCGTACACGGCCACGAACTTGTTGAGGGGGCGGCTCTTGGTGTCGCAGCAGAGCACGAACAGTTCGGCCATGCCGTCCCCGGTGACGTCCTGAGCGGCGAAGTCCCATACCGGGGCGCCGGGCTTGAGCACGAATTCCTCGTGCGGTACGGCCGATACGAGCGCTACCAGGAGCACAATCGGTGTCATCATCGCAGTCGTTCCTCCGCATATAAGACGCCCCCGGCCGCGCTTTGGTTACAGTCGGCCGTTGGGGTCCGCCGGGATTGCCAGATAATATCCACGTGGCGCGCGCGGCAAGCTCAGGCCTCACCTG
>JAACEL010000175.1 GCA_011682535.1 Nitrospiraceae bacterium
CCGAAATTGTCCGATTCAATTCCTCGCGACTCATCAGCAAATGTCCTTCCATGGGAACCCTCCGGTTGAAAAGCTCCAATTGTGACATTTCTAATGAGTCCGCTATGTGACATTATCAAAGAGTCGCGACATGGCGGGATGGTGGCGCGTTTGCGCTGTTGACCGGAATGGGGAACAGGGTATATAGTTGGCGGCGGTCTGCGTGCCGGATGGTCTCCCGCTAGGGGGGCGTTTGCGTGGCACGACAGAGCCAGCCTGCGCGTACGGGGTGTTCCCGTGGGTCCGGGCCGCGCTTTGGGGAGTTTTGTGGAGCACTATACTGGTTTGCGAAACGTAGACGAGAACCCCGAACGTCGGGTAGCCTATTGTGGCGCGCCCGAAGTGCCAAGCGCGGTCTGAGTTACGCTCCGCCACGCCGTCTCCAGGTAGGTGAGTGTCTCGGATGGGCGAAGAGCGCGGCTGAGCTTGCCACGCGCGCCAAGGGCACCCGCCACGGCGAAGTTATCCGGCGATTCGGACGGGAAGGATTCGGTCGATGCAGAAGAAGTATACCTTGCACGACGGGCGGGTCGTTCAGACGACGGATCGGGACGCGCAGGTGGTGGTGTATGTGGATCCGGGTGCGGATGAGAAACGCCACCTTATTGACGATCTCGAGATTGACGAGCACACGCTCGCCTCGGCGTTGGACCCGGATGAATTGTCGCGGCTCGAGTTCGAGCCCGAACACATCGCCCTCATCGTCAAGCTTCCCCGAAACTACTCTTCGGAGGAGGAATTTGTCTTTCGCGTGACTTCGATGGGCCTGTTTTTGTTCGAGGACCGCCTGATCGTCGTCGTGCATGAGCGCGACCCCGTGTTCGAAGGCAAGCCGTTCGTGGGGGTTCAGTCGGTGATCGATGTGATGCTGCGGCTGATCTATCGCTCTATCTTCCACTTTCTGCAGCATCTCAAGACTGTCAACATGGTCTCGGAGGAGTTGGAGCAGAAGATCAACGCTTCCATGGAGAACCGCTATCTGATCAACCTCTTCACCCTCGAGAAAAGCTTGGTCTATTATCTCAACGCCGTGCACACCAATGGCGTGCTAATCGTCAAACTGAAAACGTATCAGAGCCGCGTAGGGCTCGTGGGCGAGCAGTTGGAGTTTCTCGACGACATCATGGTCGAGAACGAACAGTGCTATAAGTTGGCCGAGATCTACTCGAACGTGCTCTCGAGTATGATGGACGCGCGCGCGTCGATCGTGAACAACAATCTTAATATGCTCATGAAAACGTTGAACATCATCACGATCGGCATCATGGTGCCGACCTTCGTGGTGAGCGTGTTTTCGATGAATGTTCCGATTCCGTGGGACTGGAAGGCGGACCCCCGTTCGTTCTGGTACATTGTGGCGCTCGGTGCGGTGTCCGCGACGGGCGTGATGATGTTTTGGCGCTACAAGAAATTCTGGTAGCCTTGTTCCAACATCAACAGGAGGATGAAACATGCGGGCGAGAGTGGCGGTACAGGTAGTGGTTATCGGCTTGGCGGCCGTGTTGGTTTGTGGCGTTGCGGTGGCGGATGAGTGGATCAACCTGTTTGATCAAGAAACCCTGTTCGGCTGGACCGCCATCGGCGACGCCGAATGGTCCGTGTCGGACGGCGTGATGGCGTGCAAGAAGGGGTCGGGCGGCTGGCTCGCCACGACCAGCCAGTTCCAGGACTTCGAACTCGTCGTCAAGATGCGCGTAGCGAAGGGCGGCAGTGCGTCGCTCGTGGTGCGGGCAGCTCTGGCGGGCCATCCCAGCGAGAACGGTACGACCATCGTGCCGGTGAGCACTCCTGAAGGCGGTGAAGCCGCATGGAAGACCATCAACGTCAAGGCGGTGGGCGGCGACGTGATCGCTACCATCGACGGTGAAGCGGTGGACATTCAAGCCGGCAGCCGCGGCTGTGGCTACATTGGCTTTCTCTATCACCGCACCGGGCGGGTCGAAGTGTCCGAAGCGAAGCTGCGCCCGCTGAACATGAAGCCGATCTTCAACGGTACAGACCTCAGCGAGTGGAACATCATTCCGGATCACGCCTCGAAGTTCAACGTCGTGGACGGCGCTATCAACATCACCGATGGCAACGGCCAGATCGAGACGAAGGGCACCTACAAGAATTTCATGCTCCAGCTCGACATCATCTCCAACGGCGAGCACCTCAACAGCGGTGTGTTCTTCCGTGGCCCCGTCGGGGTGTTCTGGAAAGGTTACGAGTCGCAAGTGCGCAATCAGTGGTCGAAGAAGCGCGGGCGTGAGTATCCCGTCGACTTCGGTACCGGCGGCAACTACGGCAACCAAGCCGCCCGGAAAGTCGTGTCGACCGACGGCGAATGGTTCACCAAGACCATCGTGTGCGATGGCAACCACGCGGCCGTGTGGATCGACGGCTACCTGGCCAGCGACTACATCGACATGCGGCCCGTGTCGGGCAATGCCAATGGTAAGGAAGGCTACGTGCCCGGGCCGGGCACGATCCATCTGCAAGGGCATGATCCGACGACGGATCTTTCCTTTAAGAACATCATGATCCAGGAATACCCAGCCGAATAGGCGTAAACGGGACACAAGAAGGAGCGAACCTATGCTGAAACAGACGAAGTGGGTGGTGTGTGTGGCATTGTTGGCCGCTATGGTCATGGCGGGTTGGATGGCCGGCGCGGCGGAATCGTGTTGCCCCAAGAAGACCGCGGTCGACAAGAAAGCGTGCGGCACGGAGGAGTGGATTCCCCTGTTCAACGGCAAAGATCTCACCGGCTGGCAGAACGCGCGTAACGCGAACGCCCGCAACCGCTGGTACGTCGAGGATGGCCTGCTGACGAACAAAGATAAGGCCAACAACATCGGCACCATGGCGAATTTCAAAGACTTCTGCCTGAAGCTGGACTACAAGATCGTCCCCCACGGCAACAGCGGCACCTATCTGCGCGGCCGCGTGGAGGTCCAGATCCTCGATAGCCACGGCAAAGAGAAACTGGAAACCGGCGATGATGGCGGCATCTACGGCATCTACCCGCCCGCCCTCAACGCCTCCAATCCCGCCGGCGAGTGGAACACCATGGAAGCGATGTACGCCGGCGATACCCTGACGGTCAAGCTCAACGGTAAGATCGTGCAGGACAAGGTGAAGATCGACAAGGTCACCGGCGGTGCGCTGCCCGGCGACGTCAACGACGAAGGGCCCATCATGTTGCAGGGCGACCACGGAAAAATCTGGTTCCGCAACATCATGATCCGTCCGTGCTCGGACGATCACGCCGCCAAAGCCGACGGCTCCGACACCAAGAAGTAGCGCAGATACCTAGACCAATTAAACTGGGGGCGTCTTTCACGGAGGGCGTCCCCAGTTATGTATCGGTTAACCGACAGACGCCGCCGAGAAGGTCACCTGGGCGTAGGACATCGCCCCGTCGCCCGTCGTGCCGAAAATGTCGATGGTGTTGGAGGGTGCGTTTCCGAATCGAACCGACGGAAGACAGAATGAACTCATGGGGTTCTTCAGCGGGATGGGGCGGTAGCCCCATATGGCGTTCGGCTCGTTCTCGGATATCATGAAGAGCTTCATCCCGGCTTCGGGCCCGGTCACGTAGGCTACGCACCAGAGCCGGCCATCGCGGGCTACATGGAAACGCGCATGGCTCGGCTGTGATGTCTCGTTCCCTTCGATGAGGGTGTAGCGCCGGGCAACGGCTCCGTTCTCGACGACGGCGAGGTGAAGCGAATTGACAGTCGACTTGTCCGGGAAGAATTTGTCCCGCATCAGCGCACTGGCTACCTCGCGCTGGGTGTACATGATGTAGGCCGCGCCTTCGGGGTTGATCCAAAGATCCTGGTTCGAGATGTACCCGGCCGTGTCGTCGACGTTGGCGATCTCCAGCGGCGGCGCGAAGTCCTGCTTCGTCAGGTCGGGGGTTGATGTGTGGTAGAGGATGCGGAACACGTAGTCCCACTTGCGCTGTGTCTGCTCGAATTTGTACTCGCGCCATTCCTTGATCGGCTCGACAATGTCGCCGATGGCCAGCACGTGCACTGCGCCTTTCTCCAACGCAACCTGCGGGTAACACGAGCGGATAGGGAACGTGATCGAGCCGTTGGCCAGCGTCTTCCCGTCGCCCGACAGCAGCGCCGCATGTTGCACGCTCGTCTTCGCGTCGATATTGAGCATCAAGAGTTGGCCGGTGTGGCGGTCGGCCGCGTAACCCCGGTACGAGTGGTCGGTGAAGTAGGTCTTCGTGCCCCAGGAGGGTTCGATCGCCGTGCGCCGCAACGCTTCGCCGAACGTGAACTTCAGCAGATGGGGCTTGCAGGGGCCGTACTTCACGCCTGGCGGCTCGGTGGAGTCGTTGACGTACATGTACAGGTTGTCCGGCGCGGTCGTAGCGATGCTGCACGGCTCGCGCTGGCGATAGCCGTCGGCCTCGTCCACCATCTTCCAGCCTTCGCCCGTGCGGCGAAGGAGACGCCATCGCGTGTTGCACAGCAGCGGGACGTCTTCGCCTGTCTCCATCTGGCTGATGTAGACCTCGTCCCCGACGCGCGCGATCGAAGAGCAGCCGTAGCTCCAGAGCGGCCCCGATCCGTTGTTTGGCGAGACGAGCGTGTAGACCTCCTCCTCGGCTTCGACCTTGATTTCCATTACTTCCCCGCGGGCACGGCAGGGCATGAGCAGTGTGCAGGCGGCGACCAGGATGGCAAGAAGTCTCATCGGGCGTGTTCTCCTATGCAGAACCCTTGGCGTCGTGTCCCGAACAGGATAGCACACAAGAACCAGGCCGCGAGAACGGGGCCTGAAAAGACCCACCCCGGGACACCGTTCAATGGCGGCGTCCCGGGGTGGGTATCGTAGGATACTCTAGCTTAGCTGGCCGGTGTTTGTGTTTTCGAGTTGGCCGCGTCATCCACCGGGGCATCTTCAGCCACAGGGGTCTCTTCGTCCGTAGGCGCTTCGGGCTCGACCGCCGGGGCTTCTTCGTCCGCGGGCGCTTCGGGCTCTTCCGCTGGGGCCTCTTCGGCCGTGGGCGCTTCGGGCTCTTCCGTCGGGGCCTCTTCGTCCGCAGGCACTTCGGGCTCTTCCGCTGGGGCCTCTTCGTCCGTGGGCGCTTCGGGCTCTTCCGCTGGGGCCTCTTCGGCCGTGGGCGCTTCGGGCTCTTCTGTTGGGGCCTCTTCGCTCACGGAAGCTTCGGGCTCGACCGCCGGGACCTCTTCGTCCGCGGGCGCTTCGGGCTCTTCCGCCGGGGATTCTTCCGCCGGAGCTTCCGCCTGCGTGACCGCCGCCATTAGTTCGTTGGCAGCGTCGGCAAGGCTACGGCCGGCCTGGAACATCGAGCGCGGCACCGAGGCTTCGCTCAGCATTTCGCTGACGCTTACGCGCGACTCGTCGCCGCTCGTGCCAAAGTTGGTTTGTGCCTGTGCATCCTGGTCGCGCTGGTACTCGCGGATACTGAGGGCGATCTTGCGTTCCACCGGATCTACGCCGATGATCTTCGCGGTGAGCTTGTCGCCCACGGCCAAAACGTCTTCGGGCTTCTGAATGCGCTCGTTGGCGATCTCGCTGACGTGAATCAGGCCCTCGATACCGCTCTCAAGACGCGCGAAGGCGCCGAAGCTGACCAGCTTGGCGATTTCCACCTCAACCGCACTGCCGATAGGCGTACTATCGAGGACGGCCGTCCACGGGTCGCGGTCAAGCTGCTTGAGGCCGACGCTGATCTTCTCGTTCTGCGGGTCGATGCTGAGGATCTTGACCTCGATTTCCTGGCTCTTCTCCAGCACGTCGGAAGGATGGGCGACCTTCTCCGTCCACGAAATGTCGCTGATGTGGAGCAGGCCGTCGATGCCTTCTTCGATCTGCACGAACGCGCCGTAATCGGTCATGTTGCGCACAATACCCTTGATGACCGAGCCCACCGGGTAGCGGCTGGCGATCTCGTTCCAGGGGTTCGGGAGCGTCTGCTTGATGCCCAGTGCGATCTTCTCGGCTTCAAGGTCGACGCTCAGGACCATCACGTCGATATCCTGGTCCAACTGAACCACGTCGCTGGGATGGCGGACGCGGCGCGTCCAACTCATCTCGCTCACGTGAACCATGCCTTCGATGCCGTCTTCAAGCTGGATGAACGCACCGTAGTCCGTCATGCTGACCACGCGGCCACGGACGACACCGCCGACCGGGTAACGCGTGCCGGCCGTCTTCCAGGGGTTGTCGGTGGTCTGCTTGAGACCCAGGCTGATGCGCTCGGTGCGCGGGTCGAAATTCAGCACCCTGACCTTCAGGCGCTGTCCGACGGACACCACCTGCGACGGGTGCTTGACCCGGCCCCAGGACATGTCGGTCACGTGCAACAGGCCGTCGATACCGCCCACGTCCACGAACGCGCCGAAATCGGTGATGTTCTTGACCTCGCCTTCGAGAGTCTGGCCCTGTTCCAGCGTGGTGAGCAGGCGGTTCTTCTCGTCCGCGCGCTGCTCTTCGAGCAGTTTGCGGCGGCTGACCACCACATTCCTGCGCCGTTTGGTGAGCTTGATGATCTTCAGTTCCATCGTCTCGCCAATGTAGCGCTCCAGGTCGCCCGTAGGACGCCAGGTGAGCTGGCTGGCCGGCATGAACGCGTCGATGCCGATGTCGACCTTCAGGCCGCCCTTGACACGCCGCACGATACGGCCTTCGATGTTGCCGTCTTCCTCATACACACGCTGAATCAGCGTCCAATTCTTGATCCGATCCGCCTTGATTTTCGAAAGAACCGGCATGCCATCTTCGTCTTCAGGCTGATCGATATACACGTCGAAAGTGTCGCCGACGACGAGGTTGGACGGGTCGTTGAACTCGTCCAACGGCACCATGCCTTCGCTCTTGTACCCGATGTCGACCAATACGCGATCATCGGCCACCTCAACGACGGTGCCTTGTACTACCTCGCCTTCGCTGAAGTTTTGGAGTGTCTCGGCGTAGAGGGCCTCCATGTCTTCCTGGCCAAAATCTTCGCCCAGCAGTTCTCGTTCGAGGTCCAAGGTCAATCCATCGACCCCAGGGCTAGACGCAGCTACCCCTTGCCTCATGGTGTTGGTTCCATTCTCTTGTTCTGTCATGTTAGTTGTCTCAACCTCCCTTTCATGAAGATGTTACCGTCGAAACGGCAGTGGAGCACACTATCACATGCAGGAGTTTTGAGTCAAATAAACCAATAGAGAGACAAGGAAAAGAGGGGTAAGGATATGCAGGGAGTTAAATGATCCCCGGCAGAGGGGGTCATTTAACTCCCCTCGCGACATCTTGCAGTGAAACCGGCTTCGGTTTACCATGGTCATACTCTTCGGAGAGTGACTGCATGAATCCGTTGTTCATCATCGCGCCGCTGTTGCTGGCGATCGTCGCCGTCTTGTACGGCGTGTTCCGTACGTTCGGACGCGTCTGGCTTGACCACCGTATCCGCCTCACTATTCTCGAAAAGGCCGAGCGCAACCCTCAGGTCATGGATTCCATGAACGAGTTGCTGGACGTCCTCAGCGAACTCCCCGGCGGCTCTGGCAAGAGCCGTCAGGACTACACCGTCACGGGTGTGGTCCTCGCCCTCTTGGGGCTGGCTGGTATCCTCCTCGGCCGTTTCATGCACGTGGGCCAGTTCGCCGTCGGTGTCTACGTCGGTGGGTATGTGTGCGTCGGACTTGGCATCGCCTTGGCCTTCCTGGGCGTTTTCGTCCGTTGGATTTCCCGCACGCCCACCCCCGCCGTGCGCAGACAGTGATGGGCGTTTCCCGCCGCCAGTTCGTTGGAACCGTGGGAGCGGCGGTGGCGCAGACTTGCTTGTACCAGGGCTCAGCCCACGCCGCGCAAAGCGCTCCCAAACACTACGACCTTGTCGTTGTGGGCATCGGAAGCGGCGGATTTGGGGCGGCGCTGGCCGGGGCGCGGCAAGGGCTGTCTGTGCTGTGTCTGGAGAAGGCCGGCGCCATCGGCGGCAACGCCGTGCGCTCGGGTGTGACCATGTGGGAACCCGGCGTCGGCGGCACGGGCTTCCCGTTCCAGATCTACAAACGGCTTAAGGCGACCGAGAACGCGGTGGCTGTCTACTCCTTCGGACGCCACGTCTGGTGGGTGGGGTGGGAGGGCTTTCCCGGTGGCGAGCATGTCGTCGATCCCGTGCGCCGGTACGTCGACACGCTGCGGCGGCATCGTTCACGCGACACGAAGGTGAACCACGCTTTCCGCAAAGAACACTGGCACGGTGTCGTTTTCGAACCCGATTGCTACGAGCGCGTGTTGCGCGCCATGCTCGCCGAAATCGGCCGCGTTACCCTCGTGACGGACGCCACCTTCGATGTCGTTGAAGCGGGGGATGGCCGCATTGCGGGGCTACAGCTTACCAACGGCGAACGCATCACGGCCGGGGCTTACGTGGATGGGACCGGCGGCGGCGCGCTGTGCAAGGCGTGCGGCTGCGAGATGATGTACGGTCAGGAAGCGCGCGACGTCTTCGACGAACCCAGTGCGCCAGCCGAATCCAATGACCGCATCAACGGGGTCACCCTCATCTTCCGCATTACGCCCACCGAAGAGGCCCGGGTTGAGCCGCTCCCCGAAGGCGTGCCCGAGACCTGCTGGTGGGGGCGTTTCCCAGCCATGAGCGCCGTCCAGTATCCCAACGGCGACTACAATTGCAACATGTTGCCCACCATGACAGGAGAAGACTTCGCACGGATGGGCTACCCGGCCGCGTACGCCGAGTGTGAGCGCCGTGTGCGGGCCTTCTGGCGCCATGTGCAAACGGGCTGGCCTGAGTTTCAGCGCTGCCGGATTGCGTGGATCGCCCCGGCGCTCGGCGTACGCGAAACCACCCGGGTGCGCGGGGAATACGTGCTTACCGAACACGACCTCGGCGCGGGCCTCTCCGGACAGCAGCACCCCGACGTCATCACCATCGCCGACCACGCTGTCGATCGCCACGGCGCGGGGGGTGGGGGAGGGGAGATGGGCGAACCCTACGGCGTTCCCTACCGCTGCCTGATCCCCAAGGACTTTCGCAATCTGCTTATCGCCTGCCGCGGGGCGAGTTTCAGCTCCCTCGCCGCTTCCAGTTGCCGCCTCTCGCGCACAATGATGCAACTCGGCCAAGCCGCCGGAACCGCCGCAGCCTTGGCCCGCGGCGCCTCGGTTGACTTGCCGCAAGTCCCCGCCGACCGGCTCCGCGCCGTGCTGCGCGAACAACGCGTAGAACTCGACTGGCCCCGTTCCGCCGCGCTCGATGCCTACCTTCGCCGGGAATAGGCGGGAAGCGAAGACCTCGGAACGCCTTGCCCCAAGCCTTGACTGCGTGCTGCCGGCGTGTCTGCGCCGGGTGCCCTGCATGTGCTAAACTGTCGCTTCTTCCCGGTGGGCGG
>JAACEL010000576.1 GCA_011682535.1 Nitrospiraceae bacterium
TTTATTCTCGGTCCGAGGGTGGCATTGTAGCGATTTGCATACAAGAAAGGCCCAAAACCATAACGAAAAGGCCCAAAACCACTTTGGTAACGCAAGCCCGGTTCGGTCCCGTATCGCCGGTTAACTCCGCCGTGGCGCGCGGGGCAAGCTCAGCCTCGCACCCATGCCAAACACGATACTCACCTGTTCGGTGTCGGCGTGGCTGAGCGTAACTCAGGCATCATCTGGCACTTCGGGCGCGCCACAATACGCCACCCGGCGTTCGGGGTTCGGTGGCGTGGATTGCCCCGGGGTGGGAGCAGAAGCTATCATAGCCCCGATTTCAAGCGAAGCCCTGGTGTCGGGAGGTCAACATGGCGTTGACTTGCTCGTCTCCAGTAGATACAGGATTGGAGCTATGACGGACGACACCAACAGTAGACGCCATTTGCCGGTTTCCGAGGGCTGCTTTGTTTGCGGCATATCGAACCCGGCGGGGCTTTCGCTGCGGTTCTATGTCGAAGAGGGCAATGTCATGGCGCGCTGGCGCCCGAAAGCCCACCACTGCGGCTATGAGAACGTGGTGCATGGCGGCGTCGTGGCCGCGGCGCTGGACGAGTCGATGGCGTGGGCGGCGGCGCGGGTGGTGGGGCGCATGTGCGTCACCGGCGACCTGCACGTGCGTTACCTGAGCCGCGTGCCGGGCGACATCGAGATTGTGGTCTGTGCGGAGGTGGAGAAGGCCGGACGCCGGCTGGTGCATGTCAATGCGACGCTGCGCAGCGGGGACGGGGTAGAGTTCGCGGACGCCCGGGGGCGTTTCGTGCCCATTTCGGCGGAAGAAACGCTGGCGACCGACGACGAGATGCTGTATCGCGAAGGGGACGAACGTCCGTTCGACCCTCTGCGGGCGGAGTCAGACACCACAGCCTGATCGGCAGGCGGGGTCCGAGTTTCATGCTTCGATACATGGAAAACATCCTGATGACCGGGTGCGGCCCGGCGGTCACCCAGGCGCTCATGCCCGACGGCGGTGAGATCCAGCGCCTCGCCGCCGCCGCCCTGACCGCTCCACTGCCGTTCGACCGTGCGTCATTCGACTGCGTGGTGGTGGGGGACATGGCCCCGGCGGGTAGTCTGGAGCTGCTGGCCCCGCTAGTGAGACGGTTCGGGGCCCTGTATGTCGTTCCCAATCCGGAAGCGCCCTTGGGTGACGACCTCGACGAAACACTGGACGCCCTCGGGATGCGCGTCTACGTCTCGTGGGAACAGAAGGCGCCTGATGGCGACCCCGCCGCTAGCGTTCCGGGCATCGTGATGGCCGTGCGCAAGACGTACGACCCGGTTCGGCACGCTCGCACCCTGTTCAAGGCCAAGCATCCCGATTGGAGCTATGAAGTGCTGACGAATGTGCCCGAGAGTTTCCTCGGATCGCAGGAAGACATGGCGCGGATCGCTTCGGAGAAGCAGTTGTGCCTGTTGGCGTGGGAGCGTTCGTCAGAGCCGGCCGGGCGCCTCAATCGTTTCGCGCTCGAACAGCGAGAATTCTACCGGGCGGTGACGTTTCTGCCTCACTTCCATCAGGCCTACCTGTGTCACGCGCAGTTCTACCGGCTCCTCGGGCGTAACGACATGGCCGCGCGCCTGTTGCGGTCTATCGAGCACGTGGCTCCCGACCGGGTGGTTCAGCAGCAGCTTGAGCTGATCCCTTCATCCGAACTCGTCGAACCGCCCGAGCAGACCGTGCCCGAGTGGAGCGGCACGTTCAGGCCCCGCATCCTCATGGTGTCGCACCGGCACTCGGATTTTGGTCTTGACACGCTCTACGATGGCCTCCACACGGTGCTGGGGCCGACACACGTCAACGATTTTCCCTGGAAGCCCACGCTGCATGGCGGAGAACCGGAGATCGCCAAGGGCTATCCCTGCACATTCGATCATCCCGGCGAGGCGCATGACCTGGATTGGATGTGCGCGAAGCTGAGGGAGGGCTACTTCGACTGCGTGTTCTATACCGACACGCTCAAGCAGCTTGAGCAGGAGTTGGTGCATCCGTTGATGGAGGCGGCGGCCGGTGTACCGTTGTTTCTGTTGGACACGTGGGACGACTGCGGGGACTATGCCCACGCGACGCTCGACCACATGGGATGCAAGTCGGCGTGTGCCTACTTCAAGCGCGAAATGCTCGTCGGGGGCGAGTACGTTCCCCGGACCTTCCCGATGCCTTTCAGTTACGCCGACGGCCGGGTTCCCGCGGATGTCTCGGGTGACAGGCCCGAAGCGCTATTCTGGGCGGGCAAGCGTCAGGACGGCTTGAGGCGGCTCTATTTAGACCACATCGAGGAGGCGTTCGGCCTGCGCCTGGACGCGCAGTACTCGCAGAAGGAGTACGTGCAGGCCATGGCACGCGCGCGGATTGGTCTCAACATTTTCGGCCTGGGCTTCGATACCGTGCGCTATTGGGAACTGCCCGCTCATGGCTGCATGTTGCTTTCGGAGCGGCTTCCCATCCATGTGCCCTACAACTTCCGCGATGGCGAGAGCGCGGTGTTCTTCGACGATGCAGCCGATCTGGACGAAAAACTGGCCTATTACCTGTCGCACCCGGACGAAGCCAGCGCGATCGCAGCGGCTGGCCATGAGCACTTCAAGCGTTATCACACCGCTTCGGCACGCGCCCGGCAGTTGCTCGGACGGGTCGAACACCTCTTGAACGGGAAAGGATTCGGCGCATGAGCGAGGGCACGTATACCTATGACTACCCCAGACCGATGCTGACGGTGGATGCGGTCGTGTTTGCCGTGCGGGACGGCGGCCTGAACGTGCTCCTCATCCAACGCGGACAAGAGCCCTGGAAAGGCATGTGGGCCATCCCGGGCGGGTTTATCGACATGGACGAAGAACTGGACGCCGCCGCCCGGCGCGAGTTGGAGGAGGAGACGGGCGTCACGGGGGTGCCGCTTGTCCAATACCACACCTTCGGGGGTGTGGGCCG
>JAACEL010000176.1 GCA_011682535.1 Nitrospiraceae bacterium
CTTCCGGATCGGTGGGCATGAAACCCCAGTCCCCCAACTCCGTTCCGCGGTAACCTGTTTCGACCAGTTCGTCGAGCATCCGCGCGTAGCCAATCGGCTCGCCGTCGAGTCCCTCAAACTCGAGGCTCCCCCACGAACACGGCGCGTTTCCCACCTGGATTTCGCTCATGGATGCTCCTCTTGGGCCGGAGCCCTATAGGAAATGGCGCTCCTTGGCGCGCATGGCTTCCCACTCCACGCGGGCTTTGCGGACGCCATCCATTTCGCTAACTTCCGACACGTGTACATCCCACCAACTGTCGTATCCCGGCACGCCCACGTAGCGGTCGTTCCGGATGTAGAGCACCGTTGTGCGATCGGCCGCGTGCGCCTGTTCGAGCGCCTGCGTGAAATCCTCGTACGTCTTGCACTCGAACACGTTCGCGCCCAGACTGCGCGCGTTGGCCGCCAGGTCGACCGGTAGCCGCTCCACGTTGTCGCCTGCGTCGTCGCCCGGCAACGAGCCGTCCTTCGGGCGCACGTAGCGCGTGCCGAAACCCTCCTGTCCCAGGCTCCGGCTCAGGCCGCCGATGCTCTTGTAGCCGTCGTTGTCCATCAACACGATAATGAGTTTGTACCCCTCCTGCACCGACGTGACGATCTCGTTGCACAGCATCAGATAGCTGCCGTCGCCCACCATCACATAGACCTCTCGATCCGGCGCCGCCATCTTCACGCCTAACCCCCCGGCGATCTCGTAGCCCATGCAGCTATAGCCGTATTCGAGGTGGTAGTTCTTCGGGTGGCGCGTGCGCCACAACTTATGCAGGTCGCCCGGCAGGCTGCCCGCCGCGCACACCATGATGCCCTCCGGCGAACCCAGTTCATTCACCGCGCCGATCAACTCGCCTTGGCTGGGCAGCGGCTCGTTGCGGATCGCGTAGATGCGGTCGACTTCCGCCTCCCATTCCTCATGCAGCGCCCCCGCCTCCTGGCGGATGGCGTCGCCCGCCGTATACCCCTCCAGCGTCTGCGCCAGTTCCTCTAGTGTCACGCGGGCATCGCCGGTCAACGGCAGGGCCTGGTGCTTGAACGCATCGAACTCGCCGACATTGATGTTGATGAAGCGGACGCCGGGATTCTGCCATGCCGTCTTGCTGGCGGTCGTGAAGTCGCTGTAGCGCGTGCCGATGCCGATCACCAGGTCCGCGTCCTTCGCGTATCGATTGGCCGCCAGCGTACCCGTCACGCCCATCGCGCCCAAGTTGAGCGCATGATCGTACAACAGGCTACCCTTGCCCGCCATCGTCTCACCGACAGGGATCCCCGTTTGCTCGACGAACGCCCGCAACGTGTCCGTGGCCTCGCTGTAGATGACCCCGCCGCCCGCCACGATCATCGGGCGTTTCGCCGCGCGGATCCATTCCGCCGCCCGGCTCACCGCCTCGCGGTCCGGCCGGTTGCGGGGGATGGTCCACACGCGCTTCGCCAGCAGTTCTTCGGGGTAGTCATAGGCCTCGGCCTGCACGTCCTGCGGCAGCGCCAGCGTCACCGCCCCGGTGTGGATCGGGCTCGTCAGTACGCGCATCGCTTCGGGCAGCGCGGTGATGAGCTGATCCACGCGGTTGATGCGATCCCAATACGCGCTCACCGGTTTGAAACAGTCGTTCGCCGAGAAATCCTGGCTGCCCGGCGACTCCACCTGTTGGAGTACCGGGGCCACGTTGCGGCGCGCGAAGATGTCGCCCGGCAGCAGCAGCACCGGAATGCGGTTGACGGTGGCCGTCGCGGCGCCGGTCACCATGTTGGTGGCGCCGGGGCCGATCGACGAGGCGCACGCGAACGCCTGCAGGCGGTTCTTCGTCTTGGCGTAACCCACCGAGGCATGCACCATCGCCTGCTCGTTGCGCGTCTGGTAATAGCGGAAGTCCGGATACTGCTGCAGGGCTTGCCCAATGCCGCCCACGCACCCGTGCCCGAAGATGCCGAAGCATCCCGCAAAGAAAGGCTGCTCGACGCCGTCCCGTGCCACATACTGGTTCTTCAGGAACTGCACCAACGCCTGCGCCATCGTCAGTCGTTTCGTCGCCATGGCAAGTCTCCTTCTAAGCGCACCCCATCGGGATCTTCGCGCCGCGCGGGCTAGAATCCGCCGTGTTCGTCTACAAACGCCATCACTTCGTCATACGTCGGCATGAAGTTGGCGCAACCGTGTTTCGTCACGACGATCGCGCCGCAGGCCGTGGCCATGCGCCCAGCCTTGTACCAGCCCATGTCCCGCAAGTACCCAGCCAGGAATCCCGCCGCGAACGCGTCGCCCGCCCCGAGGATATTCTGCACTTCCACGGGGAAGCCGGGACAATCGACCAACTCCGGGGGGCCATCCTCGCGCTTGAGATGGATCCGGAGCCCTTCCGCCCCGAGCTTTTGCAGTAGCGCCCGCGGTCCCAAGCCCATAATGAAATCGATGCCCGCCGATACGTCGCCGCCCACCTTCGTATCCGACACCTGTGAATCCGTCACACGGACCTGGGCCGGGTCCATGAGCATGGCCGCGTTGATTTCATCCTCCGTACCGATCACGATGTCCACCAGCGGCAGGATGGCACGCGCCATCACCCCGAATGCGCGCGGGTCATGCCACTGGTCGGGACGGAAATCGATGTCGAACACCACTTCCGTTCCCGCCTTCCGCGCCAACTCCGCTGCAAAGAACGTGGCGCTGCGGCTCGGCTCCTTACACAGGTTCGTACCCGCAAACTGAAAGACCTTGCTCTGCGCCACCGGCGCCGCGAGCACATCGTCGATGGTCAATTCGATGTCGGCGCAGTTGTCGCGGTAGTAGACCAAGGGAAACTTGTCCGGCGGCTCGATGCCCAGGACCACCGCGCTTGTACGGCGCCCTTTCTTGCGCGGGATGAACCGCGTTTCCACTCCTTCCTTCTCCAGGAAATCGAGGATGAAATCGCCCACCGGATCTTCGCCTAACGCCGTCAACAGCGCCGTCTTCAACCCAAGCCGCCGACCGCCTACGCTGATGTTCGTCGGCGAGCCGCCCACGTATGCCGCGAAGCTGTTGATGTCGACGAACGGCGCTCCGACATCGTTGCTGTAAAGGTCGATGGACGATCGGCCCATGTGTAGCGCGTCGTACTCGCGTGAGGCGTCAGTCATGGTAATTCAAGAGATCCTTTCTCCTTCTTTTGTAAGCGTTCACGTGTGCTGAAACACGGCGCCAAGACGGCGTCATCCCCGCGAAAGCGGGGTGGCTTTGCGCGTGCGGGCAAAATCCTCTAGTAAAGCGGCAGCCGATCATCGACCGTCGTATACGAATCCTTGACCCACGTGTAGCGCGGGTCGTCCTGATTGGCCAGGCTCTGGGCGCTCCCGGCGAGCACATTGAGGTAATAGGTCGTGTAGCCGGGCGGGCTCGACACAGGATGATGCCCCTCGGGCACGATCACCGCGCAGTTCTGCTCCGGGCACACCACCGCGTCGATCGGCGTGCCCGCCCGATGCAGCGGCGACCGTGGCTCCGTGTACACACGCTGGAACGCGTATCCCTCCGGCCGGTCGAAGCGGTAGAAATAGACCTCCTCGAGGTCCGCCTCCACCAGTTCACCGTCCGCGTCCTCGATGTGGACGTCATGCTTGTGCGGTGGATAGCTGCTCCAATTGCCGCTCGGCGTGTAGACCTCCACCAGCACCAGACGGTGCACCGGCGACCCCGGCGGCAGCAGATCGTTGATCTGTCGCGTTACGTGGTCGCCGCCGCGAACGTCCACCGCCACCTCTTCGGGCCGGATGAGCCACGGCTCGCGATCTTCGTCCGTGGGCACCCAGGCCACGGCGAACTCACCCGCCTCTTCGGCCGTTACGGTGAACTGCGTGCCGCGCGGCAGGTACAACGCATGCGCCGCCCCCGCGAACACGTTGGCCCGTCCGCCGATGCCCGCCCACGTACCGCGGTTCGACGCCACCGCGTAACGGCCCGTCAGGTTGACGATCACCAGTTCGTTCTCACCCGTTTCGAACGCCCACGACGCGCCCGCCTCCAATTTCCGGGCCTGGAAGCTAATGTAATTCCAGCCGGCGCATTCGGGGGTGATGCTGAGCAACAGCCCCGGGTCTCCCGGGTGTGTCTGCGGACGCACGAGCAGGTCGGCGGCGGTGTACTGCATGAATTGGGTCTCCCTATCGCGCGGCCTACTCGGCCGATTCGCCGCCGAGCAGGTCGAGGAAGCGTTGCACGCCTTCCTGCTCGATGCTCGTGAACTCGATACCGAGTCCCGTGGCGGTCGAGCGCGTCACGACGCCGTCGCGCCGAACGCCCGTCCTTTCCCGGTCGTCCCCGATCCACATCGACACACTGCATTTTGTTTTCAAAGACAGTGCCGCGTCCGTTTCGACGTACAGCCCCGTCGCGCTGATGTCCGACGCCGTGCCCACGATCGCCGCTTCATCCGGCGCCGTCACCTCGATATGCACTTTCGAGGCGAACCGAGCGTAGTCGCGTCTGTCACCAAAGTCAACCATTGTTAATCTCCCAAATCATCTCATGACTCCCACGTGGCGCGCGCGGCAAGCTCAGTCCTCAGTTACATCCTTCTGGCGCGCCACAATACGCTACCCGGCGTTCGGGGACCTCCTGCCCAGTGTCTTGCCCGCCGATCGTAACGCTTCGCATGCGTCCACGACGCGGGCCGCCATACTCGCACGTCCCCGGTCGAGCCACGTGCTGGCGAGATACGACTGCTTCACCCCGACCTCACCGTCCACCTTCAGCACCTCGTCGTAGTGCTTGAGCATGTGGTCTGCGACGCCGCGCGTAAACGCATACTGCGTGTCCGTGTGTATGTTCATCTTCACCACACCGTAGTCGATACTGGCATGGATGTCCTCGATACTGCTGCCCGAACCGCCGTGGAACACCAGCCGAAGCCGCGCCTCTTCACCGAACCGCTCGACGACGGCGGTCTGCCCGTCACGCAGGATCTCCGGCTTGAGCGCCACGCTGCCCGGCTTGTAGACGCCATGCACGTTCCCGAACGTGGCCGCGAGCATGAAGCCTCCCGTCGCCACCGCGCTCAGTCGCTCGTGCGCGAGCGCCATGTCTTCCGGCGTCGTGTAGAGCTTCGCCGAGGGCACGTCCTCGCGGTTCAGGCCGTCCTCCTCGCCGCCCACCACACCCGCCTCCACCTCCAGTAGAATGCCGTTCTCCGCGCAGAGTTGTAACAGTTCGACGGCGCGATCCAGATTCTCCGCCATAGGCAGATCGCTGCCGTCGTACATGTGGCTGTTGAAGAGATTGGGCGCGCCCGCCGCACGCCGCCGCGCCGTCTCCTCGATGAGGGGGCGCAGGAACGTGTCCACCTGGGACGTTGGACAATGGTCCGAATGCACGGCGACGTTGATGTCGTATCGTTCGGCGAGCCGATGGGCGTGCTCGGCCAGCGTGATGGCCCCCAAGACCGCGTCGTCGAGCGCTCCGGAGGTATGCCGTCCCGCGGCGATGGAGATCTGCACGATTCCGTCGCTCTTGGCGGTCGCAAAACCCTCGATGGCGGCGTTGAGCGTGGCGATCTCCAGCACGTTGATGGCCGGGTAGGCATAGTGCCCCGCCAGGGCCGTATCCAACATCTCCCGGTATCGGCGGAGATCTACGACGGGCATACCGGAATGTCCCCATGGGTTACGTACGCCACGCGTCCGATGCTGCTACAACGCCAGACTCGCTGACAGAGTATACTTTCGCGCGCGTACGATGGCAACGGGTTCGGGCGCTCAGCCTCGCCGGCGTCCCATCGGCCTGCCCGCCCCCAGGAGTACACCCATCACCAGCGCCGCCAGCAAGGCCGTACCCAGCGCAGACGCCAACGGGGCCACGCTCCGACCGCCGACGCAGCCAGTTGGCGGCTCGCCCTCACCCTCACCCTCACCCTCACCCTCGCCCTCGCCTTCGCCTTCACCGCCCGGATCGAGTGGAACCGACACGGATAGGCTGGCCATGTAGCTCCACATCGCGCCGGGGTCGACCACTACGCTCAACGCGTACCAAGAACGCCACTCGCCGCCCTCCGGAATGATGCGCGTGCCCGTGCCCGCCGCGTCGTCGACGAAAGTGGGATAGGAGTAGACGACCGGACTAACGCCGGGGCGGATGTGCAGGCCGCTCATGTACACTTGAACGGGGTTGCTCGGAATCCGGGCGTTGTCCACTTCCCGGAAGCCCCCGCCGTCTTCGGCAATGATGATGCTGATTTCCACAAACTGCCCGTCGTCGACCACCGTGTGTCCCTGGGGAATCGGGTTGAAGAAAGGGCCTGCGTCGGCGCCGAACAGAGTTTCCAGATCGTCGGCCGACGCGACAATGAGGATGCCGGACTCGCCCGGCTTGAGGACCGTCCGGGGTATGGTGACGCCCACGGTTCGCGGTGGGGCGCCGGGCCGGACCAGGACGGCGGTCAGCGGCACGCCGGCGGCCGCTTTCGCTGTCGACCGATCGAACCGCGTCAGGCCCACCATGCGCCGGCTTCCCGTGTGGGTGTCAATGCCCGCGTACCACATGTCGCCCTCGTGCGCCAGTGACGCGAAGGGGTCGTCCGGCAGGCCGTTGCCGTCCGCGTCCTCCCCGGCCGGCATTTCAACGGTGCTGAAGGGCGACTCTACCCAAACCGGATCGCCCGTTTCGAACGTGGCGGTGGCGCCGATGCTGTGTTCCCCGAAGCGCAGCCAGATCATATCCAGACGAATCGTGGTGGAGAACGGCGGTTCTTCAGACACGGCAACCGGGATACCGTTGAGATCGTAGGTAACCGACACCGTGTCTGCGGGGGCGTCCACGCTCAACGTGATGAATACGTCGTCCAGAAGCGTAGGCACGAAGAGCCGTGCGCCCGGCGCCGGCGAGACGATGGTCAGGGGTTCCGCTTCCTGGCCGCTGGCCCTCGGGATGAACGCCGCCCACAGGATTGCCCCCGCAACGATTGCCCACCGGAACGACGCTCTCGCCATGAATTCGCCTCGCAATGGCCACGGAAACCGTCCGTTCCCCTGGGAATAACGGCCCAAACCAATCAGTTGCTCTACCGTAGGCAGCATACCACAGCCGCGCAGTTGCCAGCCAAGTCGGAATCGCCTCCGGCACTGGGGCGCCCATCCTGCTATACTGTCGCCAGATTGCCGGGAGAACTCAACTGCGAGGGGCTTCGATGAGCACATTCTTGGCGGGAGCGGCTGTCCGCGACATAACCCCGCCTCCGGGCGTTCCCCTGTGGGGATACACCACCCGCACCGGGCCCGCCACGGGCACGCTCGACCCCCTGTTCGCCAAGTGCGTGGTCTTCCGCGCCGGCGGCGTCACCGTAGCGCTCACGGTACTCGACCTCGGGCGCGTGCCCGCCGAAGAAGTCGTCGAGCGCATCCGGGAGCGTGCGGCCCGGGCGGGGGCCGACTACGTCTTCATGACGGCCGTGCACACCCATCACGCGCCGGTTATGGAATTCGCCGATGCGCCTCACGTCCAGGGGATCGAGCGGGCTATCGGGGATTGCATCGAAGCGGCCGCCGCCAATCTGCAACCCGCGAAGGTCGGCGTAGGACGCACCAGCATCGACATTGCCCACAACCGCCGCCGTATCCTCGAGAACGGCACCTGCGAGATGATCTGGCGCAACGAGGCGCGCGTGCCAACCGCCCCGGTCGATCCCGAGGCCGTGATCGTCCGCATCACCACCCTCGACGACGCCCCCCTGGCCGTCCTCGTCCACTTCGCCTGCCATCCCGTCGTCATGGACGCCTCCAACTATGAATACTCCGCCGACTACGTCGGCGAACTGTGCCGCATCGTGGAAGCCGAACACGGCGGTGCATGCCTGTTCCTTCAGGGCGCATGCGGAAACATCAACCCCTATCTCGATAAGACCCCTCTCGACGCTGGCGGTTACGACGCCATGCGCGCGGTGGGAGGGGAGTGCGCGCGCGCCATCTGCGGGCTACTGTCGGCTATTGAACCCGTGCCCCCCCCCCAGCCCTCCGTCGCCTTCAGCGAATCCATGATCGAGGTCGGCACCCGATGGGACCTCACCAACGAAGCCAACCGCGATCTCCTGCGCGAGGCCTACGGCGAATTTTACGATGTCTACGCGCGCAGCCATTCCAACGAACTGGCCGTACCCCTTGGGGTCGTCGTGCTCAACAACGATATCGCCCTGGTCGGCATGCCGGGCGAGATCTTTGTGCAGTACCAGTTGGAACTGAAGGCCAACGCCCCGCTGAACAACACCTTGCTGTGTGGCTACACCAACGGGTATATCGGCTACTTTCCCACCGTACGCGACGCCGCCGCCCGTGGCTATGGCGGGGCCGAGGCCACGTTCGTCGGCGTTGGCGCCGGAGACGAGCTGACCACCCAGGCCGAAGTCGAAATTGGACGGCTGAGCGGACGGCTCGACCCCGTATGCCGGCGCAGCGACTTCGCCGTCTTCTCCCAAGCGGACCGCGCCGGGTTGACATAAGCCCGCGCCCTTTGCTCCAATGCCCCTTGTTTGCTGCATGGGGGGCGGCTCGGCCGGCGGGACTGCCGCCCGTATCGCGTCGCCACTGTGCCGGCTTGAGAGTCACGGAGACCCCAATTGGAACCCAGATCCGATCCTTGGCGTATGCCCACCATGCTGCTGTGGGTGGTATTCCTGACCGCGGGCCTCGTTCCCGAGCCCGTCTATCACTGGCTGCGTGAATCCGGGGGCGTGCTGCCTCACCGAGCCCTCATCAACTCCCCCTATCTGGTCACCCTCATGCTCGCCGCCTACGTCATCCTGTTCGTCCTGCACCGCTGTATCGAGGCCGGGCTGAGCCCGTACCTCGCGCAAGACCGCGCCCTCCAGCTTGGCGTCGTCGCCCTCGTCGCATTCCTGCCGCTCGACCTCGTCGTGCTGTTTACCGCCCATCTGCACCCGTTGATCCAGAGCCGTTTCCTGCTGTATCTGGCTGGCGTCGCCAAACTTGCCGCCTGGTGGTACCTATTCACCCTTCTCTTACGGTATTATGTGTTCAGGGCCGATGACGTGTTCGCGCGCATACCGTCTCTGTTTCCCAGCACCCATCACCACGGTGCCGCAAGAAAAACGTCCGAAAGCGCTTCGAACGAACCGGAGGCAGACCAGGCAAGCGATGGCCCCCATTCCCGAAGCGGCGTATCCGAACGCGACTGAACGGCGCGCATGGAGCCAAAACGGCGGGAAAGAAGCGGGCTCCGGGCGGTTCTTTGTAATCTGGATTACACTTTCTTGGTTGGCTTTCGATATACTCGCACCGGGCTTTGTGGATACTATACAAGTGTCCGCGCCAGATGTTTCGTTGTTAACCATTTCAACACAAGAGGTTATAGGGTGTTGACAAGACCTGA